>NZ_JBQEOI010000014.1:0-75466 GCF_052045125.1 Paracoccus sp. 22332 | reverse complement strand
CCAGGTCCAGGTCGGCGGCCGCGCCGGTCAGCGCCAGGCGCCCGCTGACCACCTCGGCCGACAGCGGCTGCGCGGCGCCGCCGATCCAGATTTGGCCCGCCAGACGGGTGAGGATCGTGCCCGCATCGGTGATCGTCCCTACATCCAGCCGTCCCGAGGTCATCTCCAGGACGCCCCCGCCCAGGGCCAGGGCCGCGACGCTGGCATTGACCGTCCCGAACCGCACGAAATGGCCGTCCAGGTCGGCGCTGTCAGCGACATGGGTGCCGGGCAGGTCTTTCGACGACCAGTTGCGGCGATTGTCCCAGCGGAAGCCGTCGAAATTCGGGTCGGGATAGAAGACCAGGTCCGCAGGCGCCGTGCGGGCGGGGATCGGAGAGCCGAAGCGGCTCTTGGTCCAGCGGATGTCCTCGCGCACGATGTCGCCGATACTGGGGGCAGCGGCCACATGGGCGACATATTCCGGGATGCTGGCCCACTCCTTGCCCAGCCTCTCACCGGCGCGGCGCCAGATCGTCGTCTTGTCCAGGATCGCGGGGGCCAGCCCGCCCACATTGCGGCTGGCCGCGCCCCATTTCCAGACCTGCGTGTCATCCGTCATCTTGGCGCTGGTGGACACCCCGTCGTTCCAGTTCACGGCCTTGTAGGCCTCGGCCGGATCGTCGGGGTTCTTGCCATGGGCGATGATGTTTCCGCCCATCGAGGACAGCGGGCCGTTCACGTCAAAGCCCCAGTCAAGCGCACCTTCCTCGTAGGCGACACGCTTGTAGCCCGCCGAATAAATCACGTTGTCGATCACGTTGTTGAACTGGCCGACGCCGCCGGTACTGTTGACCGCGGCGCCCAGGTTGTTGTCGACCAGCAGGTTGCCCTCAAGATGCAGGCCGGACCGCATCTGCACCCCGCAGGAAGACGACCGCGACAGCAGGTTGTTGCGGATCGTGATGTCGAAGGTGTCGGCGGCGAAATACAGCGCGTGCGAATATTTGGACATCGGCATCGGCATGGCGGCGCTGCCGTTGTAGTCGTATCCGTCCGCCCATCCGGCATGGTCGATCAGGCAGGAATCGACCAGGATGCCTTCGGTATAGGCGGCATAGATGCCGGGCAGGTGATTGCCGTTGGCGACCCATTTGTTGTCCGCCGACACCTGTTTCGGCGCGTCATACCACGGCGCCAGGAAGGTCGTTTCGCGAAAGGTGACAAGCTGGTTGTTGGATGGGTTGGCGGCCAGGCCGATATCGGCATGATCGAAGGCCACCGAATAGGAATACCAGAACTGCACGTTGTCGCGGGTCGTCTTCACGTCCTGGATCACACAGAACGGCAGCATCAGGAAATTGCTGACCAGCTTGATGACCGGGTCAGCGCCCGTGCCGAAGGCGCCGATCAGCATGGGATGCAACTCGTCCTCGCCGCAGAAGCCGCCCCAATTGTAGTTGCTGTAGTTATAGCCGGTGACGTAATCATAGCCCCGTTCCAGACGCCAATGGTCCGACCGGCTGGGCTTGCCCGTGCCGACCAGATCGGACCGGATAGCACTGAACAGATCAAAATGGATCGCGGTGGCGGCGGTGCCGCCGTATTGCGGCCGGGTCAGCAGCCAGGCGCCGGTGACGGTCGCCTCGGAGACGCCCGCATCGGCCGCGATCTGCGCGCGTGTCAGGGCGGCCGAGGACCGCGACAGATACCATTTCCGGTGGCGCCGACCCGGCTCGCAGACGAACCGCTTGTTGGCGTCCACGGGCAGCCAGTAATGCTCGCCCGAGGGGTGGCCGCGCCGCTGCTGGCGCTTGCCTACCCGAATGACGGCCTTGCGGTCGGTATGCAGCGATGCCGTGATGTCGCCCGCATCCGCGCGATCCGACAGGTCCAGGGTCGTCTTGCCGTCGGACCGGGCCACCGCCGTCCCCGACGAGGGCGAGGACAAGGAGTGGTCATAGACATTGACCCGGCCCGCATGCCCATCCAGCAGCTTGTGGGCGCGCGACCACAGATCGACGGTCTCGGTCTGGCCGTTCGCCTTCAGCGTGACCTTGGTGTCGGGCGCGAAATTGAAATTGATCTTCACGACGTGCCTCCGATGGCGATCTCGTTCGACAGCTGGGGACGCGCGCCGCGGCTGTTGGTTGCTGTTTCCAGAAAGGCGATCTTGCGGCCCGCATCGGCCGCCACGACCTGATAGGTTTCCCCCGTGGCGCCCGGAATGGGACTGCCGCCGCGCTGCCATTGCCCTTGCAGGGTCACGGACCTGCCGTCGGCGTCGCTGACGCAGAGGCCGCGGTAAAGGACGCTCAACTGGCTGCCCGGCTGGGCGGTTCCCTGGATTCTGGCCGGGACCAGCCATACCGGGCCGGTCGCCATCCGGGCCGCGGCGATCGTGTGGCTGCCCGCATAGATCTTGGGTTCGACGATCTCGACCTGGACCGTGCCGTCGGGATCGGCGACCAGGCTCAGCGTGGCATCGCGGGTCACGCTCAGCCCGGTCGCTTCGGGTGCGGCCTTGGCGGGCAGGGTGAAGACCTCGGACAGGCCGCTGGTCTCGGCCCCGTTCTGGCGGACCGTCTCGGCCAGCACGATCTCTTGCGCCGCAGCGGCGGGCACGGGCACGAAGGACAGGCCCGTCGCGTTCTCGACGGCGGCCTTGTCCACCAGCCATTGCCGGGCGATCGTGGTGGTGCCCCTGGAGGCGTCGCAGGCCCAGAGGCCCGGTTCGGCGGTCAGGGTGCCGTTCGCGTCCCGGATCGACGGGGCCGCCAGGCAGACGGGGCCGCGCGCCAGGTCGGCCAGGACCAGCGGATAGGTTCCGGCATGGGCGGAGGGGGCCGGAACGGTGATGGTGATCGAGGTCGCGCTGACCTCCAACTGCTCGTCGTTCGAGGAGACGACGACCGTCAGGCCCTGCGCGGGCTGCGTTTGCAGCGAACGCAGGGGGCGGGCCATGTAGCCCACTCCGATTTGCAGCATCATGCGAGTGCGACGATATCGGTGGCCGAGGTTCCGGCGGCCAGGACGCGGCGCGCGCGGATCGGGAAGGGGGCGCCCGGAACCACATAGACGCGCCCCTTGTCGCCCGCGATCGTGACCAGGCTGACAAAGCCTTCGCCGCCGACGGCGATGGCGCGGGTGGGAAAGGCCAGGTCGGCGGTGTCGCTGGGCGTGATGCCCGCCAGCCGTGCGGCAGGACTTTCAAGGCTGGATGCCTGGTTCTGGAAAAGATCGTTCATGGAAGGCCCCCTGAAGGCCGACCGCCCGAAACACGGGTCGGAACGGCACGGTTGATAATGGCATCGAACAGATTGTTAATGAAAGATTGACAAATTCCTTCCCGACCGAGCGTTGCAGACAGCCTAGCCCGCCGCCAGGGGGCTTCTTCGGACCGAAAGGTTTCCAGAACAGGCCCTTGTCCCTGGGGCCGGGCGCCGCCCTGGCCGCAACACCTGCGGGGCGGCGGAAGGGCCACGGAGGCCGCAGCCCAGAATCGCCCCGGCCCTTAACGTCTTCTTGCGGATCGATCCGTATCATGCGCCTCGGCTTTGCTGCGGCAGCGGGCCTGTCCTTGGGGACAGAAGCCGTGTAACCCCGCTGCACAGGCACAAGGACGCTGGCATGGCTGCCTGAACGCCAGGGCAGCCCGAAGGAAGAGTGATGCGGCTTTATTATTCAGTGTCATCGTCGGGAAATTTCGGCGACGATATGAACGAATGGTTCTGGGACGAGCTGCTGACCGGCTGGCGGGAGGCCGAACCCGAGGTCACCCTGTTCGGGATCGGCACCATCCTGGGCCGGAAGATCCTGGCCGATCACGGCCGTGTCCTGGTCTGCGGAAGCGGCGCGGGCTATGGCGGCATCGACGGAATCGACCCCGGCAGGGTGGATGTGTCCTGGGTGCGCGGCCCCCGGACCGCCGCGATGATCGGGCTGGACCGCGCCCTTGCGATCACCGACCCGGCCTGCATGGTCACGACGATGCCTCGCTTTTCCGGCCTGCCCCAGGGCAGCGGCGGGGCGATCTTCATTCCGCATCGGTCGACCGCGCGGCTGGATCTGGATTGGGGCAGGATCGGCCGCCATGCGGGCTTGCGGGTGGTTCTACCCTCGGGCCAGGCGCAGGAGGTGATTTCCGAAATCGCTGCTGCGGACCTGGTCGTCACGGAATCCATGCATGGGGCGATCCTTGCCGATGCCTTCCGGGTGCCCTGGGTGCCGGTCAGGATCTCGAACGAATTCAACGATTTCAAGTGGCATGACTGGGCCGAGAGCGTCGAGGTCCGGATGCAGGTCCAGGACGCCCTGCGCCTGCCCCGGCATGTCTGGCTGCTTCTGAAGGGCGCCAAGGACAGGATGCGGGCGCTGCGGAAAGGGCAGATTTCCCTTCCGAAGGATGCCGCCGTTTCCCCCGGCCCCGCACAGGCGGCCGCGACGGATCTGGGCGAACAGGGGCGGCGGCGCGTGAAAAGCCTTGCCAGAACCTTCGCCCCGGCGATCGAGGTCGCCCTGGGCCGCGACCTGAAGCGCGTCGCCCGGACGGCCCCCCATCTCAGCCGCGACGGGGTGGTGGCGGACAGGATCGACCGCATCCAGGACAGGCTTGCCCTGGTCCAGCGGCGGATCGACCGGGATCTGGGACGAGCCTGACCGCAGGGACGGGGACGGTCAGGACGGGGGCTGCCAGGCCCCGGCGCGGTCCGCCTCGATCTCGGCCACGGCGCGGGCCTTGCCGGCGATCAGCGCGCGGCGCTGATAGGCGCGGATGAAGCGGCGCAGCTCGGCGTCGCCATGCTGCGTTTCGCGGCGCAGCCAGGCGCCCAGATAGCCCTGGATCGTCGCCAACCCGCCCAGCACATAGGGCGGATGGGCCATCCGATAAAGCCCGGTGGCGATGAAGTACAGTGGATCCGACCCCATGTAATACTGGCCGAAGCCGTGCCGCCTGCGCCCGGTGAAGACGCTTTTCTGCGACGATCCCATGGGGCGCAGGTGTTCGAAGCGCAGGTCGTCGTCGTTCCAGCTGACCGCGATCCAGCCAAGCTGGCGGGCCTTGTGGCAGTCGATGGCGTCCCACATCACCTCGCGCACGAAGCCGCCGATCTGCCGGAAGCATTCGCGGCGATAGAACTTGGTCATGCCGACCGACATCTCGTCGCCGCATTTTTCCGAAATCCAGCGGCCGGCGGCGTTGCGGAACCAGGGCTTGCCCGAACAGGTGCCGATCCGGGGGTTTTCCTCCATCCGCTCCATCAGGATCTCGAAGTATCGCGGCGGCAGGTCCAGATCCAGATCCAGCTTGCACAGATAGGGATAGGCGTCCGCATCCACCTGATCCAGGCCGTAATAGAAGGCCTCGATCACGCCGGGTCCGACGGCGCGGTGGCCGCGGTCGGGCTTGGTGACGACCTGGATATAGGGATAGCGTGCCGCGTATTCGGCCAGGATCGCGGGGGTATCGTCGGTGGATCCGTCGTCGACGATGACCCATTTCGCCGGCGGCACGCTTTGCTGGGTCACGCTGTCCAGCGTGCGCCGCATGTAGTCGGCTTCGTTGCGGCAGGGCGAGACCAGAAGATAGGCGCGAGAATCGCTGGCCCTGTGCGGGATCGAGGAAGACACGGCAAACCTTTCGGCGGGAATCGACGCCTCGACTTCTGCCTTTCCGCACGTCGAATCACAAGCGGATGGGACATGCCTCCGACCAGCCGGAAGTCCTGCGGTCTGGATGGTCAGAACCGACCGCTCGATACGCAGAATTTCGCGTATAAATTGCAGCGACTTCGGGAATACAGCCCGTGGGAAGGCTCTGCCCGGGAATTTTCGGGCAGTAACCATGATAATTGTCAATAAGGCTGTATTAACCCTTTTTAAGTCTTGTTCGGCATGCTGGGGAAATGGTAAAAATTTTAGGCAATGTCGGCCTGTGCCGATAACTAGTGAAAGGTGTACCATGAACGCTTTTAAGACCCTCCTGGCCGGCTTGGTCCTTGCTGCTTCCACCGTCGGCGCCAACGCCGCAACCTATTACGCAGACAAGGTGATCAGCGTGAACCCCGGCAGCTGCACCGGAACCGCGTACGGCTGCTCGCTCAATGACCGCCAGAACGTGAACAACGCCATCGACGCCAGCGAAAGCACGTTCTATGCGCTCGGCTTCGGCGGCGACATCACCGTCGGCTTCCCGATCCCGCTGCTGTCCCAGCAGAACGTCGCGGCTTTCGAGATCACGTTCAACCGTCAGGTTGGCCATGACGAAGCCGCCAAGGTGTTCTCGGTGCTGAACGGCGTCGAAACGCTGCTGGGCACGATCACCAACTTCGAAGGCGAAAACACCGTCGTCGCATCCGGCCCGTTCGAATACATCAAGCTGCTGGACGTGTCGCTGAGCGTGTTCCCCAACACCAGCAGCTATGACGGCTTCGACCTGGGCGCCATCAAGGTGTCGCCGGTTCCGCTGCCGGCCGCCGGTGTCCTGCTGCTGGCAGGCCTGGGTGGTCTGGCCGCCGTGCGCCGCCGCAAGACCGCTGCCTGATCCACAGGCTGCATGAATCGCGAAAGCCCGCCCGTGCAAGGCGGGCTTTTTGCTGCCCGGCCCGCCGATGGCGCGGATCCGCAAAAAATTGACCGACCTGCCCGCATGGACAGCATGAATTCGTCATCGGAATCGGGCATGGTGGCGCTATAACGCCGGCAGGCGCCATTAAGCGGTTCGTAAAGGTATTTCAGGTCATGGCTTCCAGCGAAAATTTCACAGCCGTCCGGGACCGGATGTCGTTCAACGCGGCCGGGATGTTCCTGCTGGCCCTGGCGACGGTCGCCGCGGGCTGGTTCTTCATCGACGGGCTGGATGCGCTGCTGCTGGCCTGGCAGACGCCGGAATACAGCCACGGCCCCCTGATCCCGATCCTGTCGGGGCTGATGTTCCTGCGCGAACTGAAGCAGTATCCCCCCCAGGACGGCCCGGTCCCCGACCGCTGGCCGGGCGTCGCCGTGATCGCCCTGGCCTTTTTCTTCGGCGCCCTTGGCAAGCTGGCGCAGGTGGACGACATCGTCGCCTATGCCACGATCATCTGGGTGGGCGGCATCATCCTGGTGACGATGGGATGGTCGCGGGGCTGGCATTTCTGGCCCTCGGTCCTGCATCTGGTCTATATGCTGCCGCTGCCCGCGACGCTGTATTACAAGGTGTCGATCTGGTTGCAGATGGTGTCGTCGGAAATCGGCGTCGGCATCCTGAAGCTTTTGTCGGTGCCGGTCTTCCTGGAGGGCAACATCATCGACCTGGGCGTGATGCGCCTGCACGTGGCCGAGGCCTGTTCGGGCCTGCGCTACCTGTTCCCGATCATGTCGTTTTCCTACATCTTCGCGGTGCTGTATCGCGGCCCGAAATGGCACAAGGCGGTGCTGCTGCTGGCCGCGGTGCCGATCACCGTCTTCATGAACTCGGTCCGCATCGCCATGGCCGGGATCATCGCGAACTCTTACGGCGTCGAATGGCTGGAAGGCTTCACCCATTTCTTCGAGGGCTGGGTGATCTTCATCATCTGCATCGTGCTGCTGTTCGCCCTGGCGCGGCTGATGCTGCTGTTCCATCCCGGCCGCCCGACGCTGGCCGATGCGCTTGACCTGGAAACCTCGGGGCTGCTGGCGCAGGCGGGACGGATCCGGCAGATCCGGCCCTCGGCCGCAATGGCGGCTGCGGCGGTGCTGGGACTGGCGGCGCTTGGCGCCTGGCAGCTGGTGCCGCAGGATCGCGGCCATCAGGTCACCCGCAGCGCCTTCGCGATGTTCCCCACCCGCCTGGGCGACTGGCAGCAGCGCGGTCCCGAACAGCGGCTGGAGCCCGATATCGCCAAGGCGCTTGGCGCGGACGATTACCGGCAGGTAACGATGGCGCGCGACGCGGCGACCCCCACGGTCGGGCTGTTCATGGCCTTCTATCACGACCAGTCCAAGGGCGGCGTCCATTCGCCCGAGATCTGCCTGCCCTCGTCGGGCTGGGAAATCGCCAAGCTGGAACGGGTGGACATCGCCCCGCGCCTGGGCGTGGACAGCCAGTTCATGCTGAACCGGGCGATCATCCAGAAGGGTGAATCGCGGATGATGGTCTATTACTGGTTCCAGCAGGGCGAACGCCGCGTGGCCTGGGATGTCGCGGCCAAGTTCTATCTGCTGGCCGACGGCATCCGCACCGGCCAGACCGACGGCGGCATCGTGCGCCTGACCACCCCCATGGGCGCCCAGGAATCCGAGGAATCGGCCGAAGCCCGGCTGCTGGAAATGACCCGAGAGGTCATCGCGCCGCTTCCGAAGTTCATGCCCGAGGAATGATCCGTCAGGAAACCGGGACCGGGGCCGCCCCCGGCTTGCCCGCCAGGATCCATGCGTAGACGCGGGCGATCTGGCGGGCCTTGGCGTCCCAGGTGAAATCCCGCAGCGCCCGGCTTCGCGCCGCCTGCGCCAGGCCCGGCAGGACCGAGGGATCGGCCAGCACCCCTTCCAGGGCGGCGCGCAGCCCGGCGACGATCCCGTCGCGCGGCCCGATGGGGATCTTGAAGCCGGTGGCCTCGGTCACCAACTCTCCCGGCCCGGCATAATCGACCACCATCGGCACCACGCCCAGGGCCATCGCCTCCAGCACGACGCCGCCGCCGAATTCGCGGATCGACGGGAAGGTCAGCAGGTTCGCCCGCGCCGCCACATCCTGCACCGCCTGGTGCGGCAGGTTGCCGTGGAAGGTCACGGCGTCCTCGATGCCCAGATGCCGGGCCTGGGCCTGCAAGCCGGCCCTCATCGGCCCGTCGCCGATCACGTCCAGCACCAGCCGCCCGGCCTGCGCCAGGGGGGCGATGGCGTCCAGAACCATGTCCGGCCCCTTATAAGGGACCAGCCGGCCGATGAAGCAGGCGCGCAACGGGCCGGACAGATCCTGCGGGGCCAGCTTGCTGAAGCGGGCCGGGTCGATGGCGTTTTCGGGCAGCCAGATCGTCTTGTCGCGATGGCGGGCGGGGATTTCGGATTCGGTATGGCGCGACCCGGCCAGAATCGCCGCCGCCGCCGCCAGACTGCGCCCGCGCAGCGGGTTCAGCTTGTAGGCGCCGCGCAGATAGGACAGCCATTCGCGTTCCCGCCGCCGTTCGGCGTCGAACCCCCTGGGCCAGGGCACCCCGCCGTTCAGCGGGCCCAGCACGAAGGGCACCCCGGCGGCGGCGACCTTGGCGGCGATGGGCGAGGCGACGGTCGGCGACAGGGGCGTCACCCGATGCACCAGGTCGTATTCACCCCCCCGGATACGGTCCCCGAAACGCTGCCAGACCAGGCGTTCGAAATAGGGATAGGACAGCGCGTTGATGGCCGTGGTCATGGTCCATCCCTTGCCCTTGCCCATTCGCAGGACTTCGGCGAGCCGGTGCAGGGGTTTGGCGATCGCCTCGCTGTCGATGGCGGTGAAATCCCGGCCCTCGGCCAGGCCGGCGCGCAGGATCGCCTCGCGGTTGCGGATCTGGGTGACGATATGGACATCGGCCACCTGCCGCAGGGCATTGGCCAGCGACCAGCCGACCAGCGGGACCGAGACCCATTCGGGATTGGCCGCCTCGGCGATGACCAGGACGCGGGGGCGGGATGGGGGCTGGGCGGTCATGCCCGGTCCCCAGCCAAGGCCGCGGCCAGCGCGTCGGCGCTGCGCCGGGCGCTGAAATCCGCCACGATCCGCTGGCGGGCGGCCTTGCCCAGCGTCCGGCGCAGGGTCGGATCATCCATCAGTCTCTCCATCGCATCGGCAAGGGCCTGGGGGTTCTCGGGCGGCACCAGCAGCCCGTCCCGATCCCCGGCGATCAGTTCCCGGACCCCACCCGCATCGGTGCCGATCACCGGCAATTCGCAGGCCATCGCCTCCATATAGGCGACGCCCAGGGGTTCGTGGCGGCTGGCCAGCACGAAGCCGTCGGCGGATTGCAATTCGGACCGTACCGCCTCCTGCGTGACCGATCCCAGCAATTCGACCGTGTCGCCCAGTCCCGCCGCCGCGATCATCGCGTCCAGGTCGCGGTGATAGCCGCTGCCGCCTTGCTCATCCTCTCCGGCGATGCGGATGCGGAAGGACCGGCCGGGATGGCGGGCGCGCAGCAGGGACGCCGCCTCGACCAGGGTGTCATGGCCCTTAACCCGGTTCAGGCGCGCGCAGCAGAACCAGGTGAAGGGATCGGGGCTGTCCGGGCGCGGGACTGCGGGCGGGCTGAACTGGTCGGTGTTCACCCCCATCGGCACCACCCGCACCTTGTCCATCATCGCGGGCATCACCTGCGCCACCTCGGCCCGCAGGGTTTCGGTGATGACGAAGACGAAGGCCGCGTCCTTCCATTTGAACGGCTGGTCCGGCCCGTAATCCGACAGCGGCCCGTGCAGCACCAGGCTGTAGGGGATGCCAGAGATCCGGTGGCACAGCGCGGCGATCAGGGCGAAATTCGCGCAGGAATGCACATGCAGATGCGAAAGCCCCCGCGCCCGGCAGATTCGCGCCAGGCGCAGGGCCATCAGCACGAAGGCCCAGGCCTTGGGCTGGCGCAGGATCCGGCGGATGTCGGGATCCGCCGCAAGGCGCGGCAGGGCCCGGGCCAGATCCGGCAGCAGCCGGGCCAGTTCCGCCTTGGGAACCGGATAAAGCTGGATCGCCCCCGCCTGTTCCACCCAGTCGTGCCAGACGGGCTTGGGCGCCAGACGGGTCGAAACGATCTGCGCGCCGATCCCGTGAAAGGCGTCCAGGGCCTCGATTTCGCGCCAGAAGAAGGAATGGGTCTGGCCCGGAAATTCCGGGATCAGGACGGCGATCTTGCGGGGAGCGGTCATGCGGAGCTTCCTTCCCGGAACAGCGCGGCCAGCTTTCCGGCCTGATGCGCGATGTCGAATTCGGCCAAGACACGTTGCCGCCCGGCCGCACCCATGTCCGCCGCGCGGGCGGGATCGGCCAGGATGGCGCAGACCGCCGCCGCGAAGGCTGCCGCGTCGCCCGGCGGCACGATCCGGCCCGAGATGCCGTCCTCGACCAGTTCGGGGATCCCGGCGATGCGGGTCGCGACCACCGGGCGGCGCGCGGCCATCGCCTCCATCAGCACGACCGGCACGCCTTCGGCGAAGGAGGGCAGCACGAAGACCGCCGACCGGGCCAGTGCATCGGCCACCTCGTCCTGGCTTTGATAGCCGGTGAAGCGCACCGCATGGGCCAGGCCCAGCTGCCGCACCCGGTTCTCCAGCAGGGTGCGGTCCGGCCCGTCCCCGATCAGCGTCAGATGCGCCTGCGGATGGGCCGCCAGGATCGACGCCATCGCCTCGATCAGGATCGGCACGCCCTTGGCCGCGGCCAGCCGCCCGACGAACAGCAGCCCCTGCCCTTCCGCAGGGGGCGCGTCATAGCGGGCGGGTTCGACCCCGCAATGGACGATGTGCAGTTTCGGCCAGTCCCGGACCGGGCTGGCCAGCATCGCCTGCGACCGGCAGTAATGCGAGATGCAGGCGACAAAGACCGCATCGGCGATCTTGGCATCCAGCCGCCACCGCGCCGGATCGGTGAAATCGGCAGGCCCGTGCAGGGTGAAGCTGAAGGGGATGCCCGCCAGCCGCGCCGCCAGCAGAGCTACGGTGCCGCTGGCCTGGGCGAAATGGTTGTGCAGATGGGTGACGCCCTGGGCCTTGAGATGCTGCGCCAGGACGGTGGCTTCCAGGAAATAGAACAGCTGGTACAGCGCCGCCCGCAGGCCCGGCCCGCGCATGCCCCATGCCTTGCGCAGGGTCCGCCCGTAAAGGCCGGGCCTTTTCAGCGCCGCGACCTGGGCGCCGATCAGGCGGCGCGGGTTCTTCGCCGCCTCCAGGATGTTGAAGGTCGCCTGCGCCTCGGCCCGTTCGGCCGGGCCGCGATGATGGGCGGGTCCGGTGCGGCGGACCGAACAGGTCAGAATATCAAGCCCTTGCGCCCGAAGCGCCGCCACCTCTCGCAGGATGAAGGTATGCGAGACGGCGGGATATTCGCCGGCCAGATAGGCGATGCGGGGGCAGGGCATGGGCAGGGGCAACTCTTGAAAACCGTTCGGCGGCATCTAAGCGGAAAATGCGCGGCAAGGCCATGGCTGCCGGGGAAGGTTTGTTAAGGCATTTCTCCGAGACCGCTAGTGGAAAAAGATCCGGCAGGCCATAATGCGCGGCACCTTCGTATAAAGTACCGCTTCCATGCTGACCTGGTCCCTTGTGATCCCCACCTGCAACCGCCGAGACATGCTGTTGCGGGCGCTGCCCCTGGCCTTGGGCCAGACCGTTCCTCCAATCCAGGTGGTGATCGTGGATTCGTCGCATGACTGGGTAGTGACGCGGCAGGCGGTGCAGGATCTGGCGGCCGATCATCCGACGATAAGGCTGGATTATCTTCGGTCGGAAACGCCGTCCTCGGCCACGCAGCGCAACCAGGGGGTCGAGGCGGCTCTCGGCGATATCGTCGTGATGATCGACGACGACAGCTTCCTTTACCCCGATTATGTCGAACGGATCCTGGCGGTCTATGCCGCCGACAGCCGAGGCGTGCTGGCGGGGGTCAATGGCATGAACGTTCCCGCCATGCCCGATGCCCGGGTCGCGACGGGACTGGCGCGCAAGGCCGAAAGCCAGGAAAAGGTCGCGGGCCTGCGCGACCGGGTGATGCGATACCGCCTGGGCCGCTGGATCAGCAGCCGGATCCTGTTCCAGGACATGCACGCGCTGTTCCTGAAATACGAAGGCGAACGGGCCCTTTCGGTCCCTGCGGATTTCGCGCATCTGGATGTCACTCCGATGACCTTCATGTCGGGCCACGGTCTCAGCGTGCGGCGCGCCGTCGCCTTGGCCGAACCCCTGGACTGGTCGCTGCGCTATTACGCGGCATTGGAGGATCTGGACGCGTCCTATCGCTATGGCAGACACGGCATCCTGTTGCGCGCCAACGACGCCCTGCTGCACCACTTCGAGGTGGCGGGCAGTCGCGTGAAGCGCCGGACCGTCACGACCTTCCAGTTGCTGAACATGCTGGTCTTCATCAAGCGCAACGCGGATCGGCCCGGCGCCTGGTTGGGATCCTATCGCCGGATGCTGTGGCGCCGCCTTCTGGGCGAGGCGATCAAGGACGCCCTGTCACGCCGCTGGAATTTTCCGCAGGCGCGCGGCGTGCTGACCGCTATGCGCAACTGGCGCAGGGTCTGGAAAACCCCCGTCGAGGAACTGGACGGATGGTATCCCGGCCAGCAGCGCGCGATCCTGGACCGGATCTGACCTCAGCCCGCGGGACCAGCCTGCCGCCCTTATTGCGAACCTGTCATGCGTTTTTGAAACTGGTCCTCGGTCAGGCGCTCGATCCCGAACCGGTCCAAAGCTTCGAGGACGATCTCGGACGGGGTCTTGCCCGCTTCGCTGGCGGCAATGTCCAGGCCGCGACGAACATCGTCGGGCAGATCGATGGGGGGTGATGCGCTTTGCATGGGCAGGATCCTTCCGGGTTCTGCTATCGAACAGAGCTTGGAGCAACAGAGTTCCGCCCGATGGGCGCGTCCGGTCGCCGCGCGTCAGGAGGCAGGACAACAAGCTTTTTCATGCTGCAAGCGGTTCGTGGCTGGCGCTCTGCAACAGGGAACGGATACTGTGGAAGTCTCGGCTCGAAGTTCCGCGACGAGCTGCTGAACGGCACCATATCTACCCGCTTGCCGAACCGCCGGATGGATTTTAAGGACTTGAGCTGCCCTAGGAGGTAAGTGGGATTAGTATGATAAACCGTATTCCTTTCAACAAGCCTTCGGTGGTTGGACGCGAGTTTTCGTTTCTTGAGGAAGCTCTCGAACGGGGCCAGTTGTCCGGAGACGGCCACTTCACCAAGCGTTGTAACGAACGCATCGCCGAACTGGCTGGTTCACCCGCTGCGCTGCTGACCCACTCTTGTACCGCCGCACTCGAGATGGCGGCCATCCTGTGCGACCTGAAGCCAGGGGATGAGGTCATCATGCCCTCGTTCACCTTTGTCTCCACGGCGAATGCCGTTGCCTTGCGTGGCGCCACGCCGGTATTCGTGGATATCGATCGGCGCAGCCTGAATATCGACCCCGACAAGATCGAGACCGCAATCACGCCGCAGACCCGTGCGATCTTCGCCGTCCATTATGCCGGCTTCCCGGCCGAGATGGACCGCCTGAACCAGATCGCACAGGCCCACGGCCTGATGGTAGTCGAGGACGCGGCCCAGGCGCTCGGCTCGACCTACAAGGGACGGCCGGCCGGCAGCCTGGGAGACATCGCCGCCTTCAGCTTTCACGAGACCAAGAACATCATCAGCGGCGAAGGCGGCGCCATCACGGTGAACCGGCGGGATCTTGTCGAACGGGCCGAGATCATCAGGGAGAAGGGCACGAACAGGTCGCGCTTCCTGAGAGGTCAGGTGGACAAGTATACCTGGGTCGATATCGGCTCGTCCTTTCTTCCCGGCGAACTGGTCGCAGCCTTCCTGTTCGCCCAGCTTGAACAGGAAGAAACGATCCGCCGGACCCGCCTTGGCCTTTTCGACCGTTACCGGAACGCTTTCGCCGATCTGGCGCAGCAGGAGCGGGTCGTCCTGCCCTGGCACCCTGACGACGTGACCGGCAACGGCCACATGTTCTATCTTCTGATGCGGGATATCGACGATCGCGATGCGCTGATCGGGCATCTGCGCGAGGCCGGGATCATTGCCCCGTTCCATTATGTCCCCCTGCACAGCGCGCCGGGCGGACGCCGGTTCGGACGCGCCGAGGGCGAGCTGCCGGTGACCGACGACACCTATTCCCGCCTGGTCCGCCTGCCCCTGTATTTCACGCTGGGCGACGAGATCGACCGCGTGATCGATGTCACGCGAAGCTGGCTGAGCGTGAATGCCTGAGGTCTGAGGAAATGGCTTACCTTTCGGAAGATGCGCTGCGCGCGATGGGCTTCGCCGAGCTTGGCGTGAACGTGAAGATCAGCGACAAGGCGGCCATCTATGGGGCCGAGCAGATGCGGATCGGCGACAACAGCCGCATCGACGATTTCTGTGTGGTGTCGGGGACGGTGGAACTGGGAAGAAATGTTCACCTGGCTCCATTCTGTCTGGTCGCCGGCGGAAAGCCGGGAATAGTTTTCGGAGATTTTTCAGGATTTGCCTATGGCGTAAAGGCATTCTCGCAGTCCGACGATTACAGTGGGCAGACCATGACCAATCCGACAGTTCCCGCGCAATGGAAGTCCGAGAAATTCGCCAAGGTCGAAATCGGTCGCCATGCAATCGTGGGAGCAGGAAGCATAATCTGTCCCGGTGTGACCTTGGCAGAGGGAACTGCCATAGGCGCCCTGTCGCTTGTCCTGCAATCGACAGAGGCATGGTCGATCTGTGTAGGAAACCCGGCCCGAAAGCTCCGCGACCGCAAGCGCGACTTGCTGGAGTTGGAACGGGAATATCTGGCCAGGGAAAATCAGCTTGGCCGATAAACGGAATTATATCATCTACACGTTTTCCTGGGACGAAAACATCGGCGGCGTGATCTTCATGCACAATCTGGTGCATGAACTGAACCGGCTGGAGGAACGCGCCTTTCTGTGGAAGGGAGCGCCGATCTATAACCGTGGCCGCCGCCAACGCCTGCGCAACTGGTTGCGGCCGCAGCCAATGCTCACCAACCCGCTGCTGGACACACCCATTGCGCATCGGCGGGATCTGTCCGCGGACTCGATCGTGATCTATCCCGAGCTTGTACAGGGCAATCCGCTGAAGGCGCGGAACGTCGTGCGATGGCTTCTTTACAAGCCCGATCTTTTGCATCCTTCCAGCTTCGGCCCTGACGAAATGTTCTTCCGCGCCGGAGCCATGTCGGATGTGCCGGACATAACCGGCGGTGCGCCGGATCTTCATTTGTGGAAGATCAATCCGGCTTACCGCAACGAGAACCGCCCCGACCGCAAGGGCGTCTGCTACATGGTGCGGAAGGGAAAGGACAAGCCACGCATCCCGGAAACGGAAGCGCCTGATGCAATCCGGATCGACGGCCTGTCCCATGCCGAGATCAACGACATCTTCAATCGCTGCGATACCTTCTATTCCTATGACGAAGCGACGATGTATTCGCAGTTCGCCGCGATCTGCGGCTGCACCAGCGTGGTCGTGCCGGGCATGTTCGCTTCCAGGGAGGAATGGGCGGGACAGCATCCGAACGGAAGGCTTGGCATTGCCTATGGGACCGATCCCGCCGAACTCGACCATGCCCGCGCCACCCGCCATCTGCTTCTGCAGGACCTGCAGCGGAAAGAAGAGGAAAGCCTCGAGACCGTCCGCAATTTCGTGACCCTGACCCGCCGACGCTTCTGGGCATAGGGCATCGGTCTTATCAGCTTCCGTTCGTCCCGAACACGTCTTGCGCCGTCCAGACATCCGTCAGAGCGGGCGCCGTCGCGCGCGACATCAGGACGAAGTCGCGCAGCACTTCCCAGTTTACCCAGATCGCCAGAGCGGCGAAGGCGAGACCGACCAGGGCAAGGACCGCATCCCGGCGCAGGTCGGTGCCGTTGTGGCGGCTGAGGAAGAATTGTTGCAGGGGATAGATGGTGATCACGATCAATCCGCTGACCAGCAGGATGCCGAACAGCCCCAGCAGCCAGAAGCCCACCAGCATATAGACAAGGGTCAGCACGGCCTGGATCACCGTCAGGGTCGCGAAGTCGCGCGAATTCCCCTCGGCCAGCAGAAGCTGCGCGTTGCCCCTGATCAGCGCGCCGGGAAAGGCCATGATCGACAGGATGACCATCATCGGCCCGGCGGCGGCATAGCGCGGGTCGTAAAGCAGCCCGATCAGCCAATCGCCGATCACCGCCAGGCTGCCCGACATGACGATCAACGTGCCTGCCAGCAGCATTCGCGCCCGCCCGATCCGGCGACGGCTCGATGCGCTCTCGGAAGGGCGGATTTCGCGATAAAGGGGGAACAGGATCCGGCTGGCCAGCATATCGCCCAGCATCCCCGGAAAGCTCGCCATGAAGAAGGCGATGTTATAGACCCCCAGATCGCCGAAACCGACCAGCTTGCCCATCAGCACCTTGTCGCTCTGGTTGACGATGAAGCCTGCCAGCGTGCTGAGGAAGATGTAGCGGCCGAACGACATCAGGGCCCGCGCGGCCGACGGATCCCACCGCAGCCGGTTCGGCACGCCCGGCATGAAGACATGTCCGGCCAGCATCCCCAGCAGGCCGCTGAACAGCGAGCCGATCACCAGTGCCCAGACCGAGGGCCAGATCCAGGCAAGGGTCACCATGACCAGAATGCCGACGCATTGGGTGGCGAGACTGATCACGGACTGCTGCCCCAGCCGGAGCTGGCGGTTGGCCACCACGGTCTTGGTGGTCTGGAAACCCGCGATAAGCGCCGTCAGCCCCACGGCCGGCATCAGCGACAGCAGTTGCGGCTCGTTGTAGAATTGGGCTGCGGGCCAGGCCAGCGCGCAGGCGCACAGCCACAGGATCACGCCCCGTCCGATCTGGATCGTCCAGGCGGTATTGAGAAAATCCGGGTCCTCGCCGCGCCGGTTCTGGATGATCGAGGGGCCGATGCCGATGTCGGAAAACATCGCCAGCCCGGTCATGAAGGTCTGGACCAGTGCCATCAGCCCGAATGCTTCGGGAAACAGCAGCCGTGTCAGGATCAGGTTCGAGCCGAGCCGGATCAGCTGCTGCGCGACCGTGGTTCCCAAGCTGATGGCGACGCCGCGCATCGCACGGCTGCGCAGCCCCTCGCCCTGAAAATGTCTCGACAGTTTCAATATCTAAACCCTAGCCGCGTTTTGCGTCCGACATACCACCAGGTCGGCGGGTTCACAGCCTTCTTGAGCCTGGCAAGCAGGATTTTTGGCGCTGCCGGCTCAAATGAGCGATTCCCTCGTTCCGTCCACGGGGCAGGCGATCGCCCAGAGGCCGATACCCCGCGCCCGCCGGGTTCTCGTCATGCAAACAGCAGCGGGCGCATGACCAGCCGGATGAAGTCGCGGAAAAAACCCTTCGGCGCACGAAGCCTGTGGCCGCGCAACGCCGCCAGCGGCGCATTCAGCCCTGCCCCTGCCATCCAGGCCAGGCCTGCCGCGACGGCCCCGGAACGGCCGCGGGTCTTGAGATAGTAAAATCGCCAGGAATCGTACCAATAGGCGGGCTTGGCCTTGCGGACAGGACCGCTCCGAACATCGGTGGCCATGCCTTCGGCATGCCTGACGCGGGCGGCAGGAACATACAGAACCTCATGCCCCGATTTTCGCATGCGAAACATCAACTCGACCTCTTCGTAATAGAGGAAGAAATCCGGGTCGAAGCCATCTAGGGATCGCAGCACCGGCAGGCGCATCATCACTGCCGCGCCCGAAACCCAGTCGACCGGACCGTCGGAATGATCGGCAGGCAGGGCGACCTTGCTGTCCTGGAACAGCCGGGTCAGAGGGCCGAAATTCACCGCCTCGATGAATTCGCTGCGCGCCGAGGGAAAGCGGAAGGCGGCCGAGACCGGCACGCCCGATGGCAGGGCGATCCCCGCCCCCGCCGCTGCCGCCTGCGGTTCCGCATCCAGGCGGTCGGCCAGGATGGCGATCGCGTCGTTTTCCAGTTGCGCGTCGGGGTTCAGCAGGAAGACGTAATCGGGCGGTGCCGGGCTGTCCCACAGCGCGCGCAGAACGACGTTGTTGCCGCGCCCGAAACCGTGATTTTCCTTTTCCAGCCACAGGGTGACGCGCCCCCCCCATCCGCGCGCGGCATGGGCCTCGGCCAGCACTGCGCCGTCCCCGCCGGGCGAGGCGTTGTCCAGCAGATGAACCTGGACCGGATGGGCGCCGTGATCGCGCGCCAGGACGCTGTCCACGGCGGCGATGGCTAGATCGGCGGTTCCATAGTTGACGACGATGACGGCGACGGAAGAAGGCATGATGACGGCTATCGGAACAAGGGCAAGGAACGGGCGGAGGACTTAGCGCCCTGATAGCCGAAAAATCCGCACGGCTCCCAGGGAAATCAGCGCCGGGCCGGACCATTCCAGGGCGGTGTTGGCGCGCAGGCTCAGGACCGGCAGGCCCATGGTCAGGCCCAGAAGCCGGTCGATATGGTGAAAGCCCACGGCGCGCATCAGCACGAAGGTGCAGACGAAAACCATGCCGATCACCGGCAGGGCGCTGCGCGACCAACTGCCGCGAAGCATCCGCAAGAGGACCGCCAGGAAGACCGCCGCCAGCAGGGCCAGCACGATCAGGAAGCCCAGTTGCAGCAGGCGCCGCTGCCCGTACCAGCCCTGCGCCAGGGCCAGGCAGCGCCCGGCCGCCGTCACGGCCGATTGCAGGTCAAGCTGCTTGTTGACGGCAAGCGCCAGCAACAGCAGCAGGGTCAGGCCCCAGAAGGCCCGTTCCCGCGCCCGCGTGGCGGGGGGAAAGCTTGCGCGGCCGGCCCGGAAGGCCAGGGCGGCGGTGGCCAGGTAAACCAGCACCGTCGCCCAGCCCTGCCAGGTCGGATCGCCGATCGTCGGCTGCCACCGCGCGAAGACGCAATCCAGCATTCAGGCGCCCTTCGTCCTGACCCAGCCCAGGAACGCCCGGTCGGCACTGCGCAGCCGGGGCCTGCCGGTCGCCGCCCACCAACCGCGCCATTCCGCCTGAAGCGCATGGACATCGGCGCCGGGCATCAGGGCGCGGACCTGGTCCAGGGTCTCGGGGCGCAGATGCGGGCCTTTGCCCGGCTCGATCACCGAGGCGCGGGGGACGACGCGCAGGATGTCGCCCGGCTCTTCGGACAGGACATAGTCCGGCAGGCGGTTCTCGCGGATCATCTCTCGCAGCATGGCGCGGAAAACGCGGGTCGGGCTGGTCGAGCCGGTCTTCTTGGCCAGGGTGGCGACCGATACGGACCATTCCGCCTGGCGCCCGCAATGCTTGCGCGCCAGCTCGTAGATCCGCCGCTCGAGCGGTTTTCGCATGCGAAAATAATCGCGGCTCAGCGTCAGGACAGACCGGGACAGGACCGCATTGAACAGCCATTCCGACAGGGTGATGGTAACCGAGATCATCCGGCCCGCGCGGGTCTTGCGGACGATCTCCCAGGCCTCGATCAGGCCGAAGCCATGGGTGATGTCCTGACCGCCGGTGACGATGTTGGTGGTGATGCGGGTGCCCGCCAGCCGTTCGAAGGCATCGCGCAGCCGCTTGTAGCCATCGCCCGAGGTTTCGCGTTGGGTGGCCTGCAACAGGTCATGGGCGGTCAGCGACAGCCGGCGCGACACGGCCCGGCCCTGGTTCAGCGCGGCCATCAGCTGGCTGATGCAGAAGATCAGGATATCGGCATCGAAGATCGTCGCCCGGCCCTTGACGCTGGGGGTCACGGTCAGGGTGGCGCCGTTGTGTTCATAGCTCACCACCCGACGGTCGGGCCGCGTGGACAGCGAAAAGATCGGATGTTCCATCGAGGCAAGGTCGTGCTTGGGCACTGCGGCAAAGAAATCGCAGACGAAGAAATCCTGGACAAGGCCCGTCCCGGCCAGTGCCGACGCCTGGGATGATCCGGCCATGCCTCCTTGCCCTTCCTGTCCCATTCCGCGGCCAAGGCCCCCGGCCCGACCGGCTTCGTCGTTTCATTGACGCCATCCTAGTTATCCACAAGCGGCCCGTCCAGCGAGTGCCATCCCCAGGGCGGCGATTGTTTCGGGGGATCGGATTCGCCGCGACGTGGGATCAGAGTCGCCTTATCGTGGGATCGGATTCACCCAAGACCGAAAGAGCCTCGAAAACCGTCCATCAAATCAGCAGGATGCACAGGATCGGGACAGGGTTTCCCGAGGCTTAACTTAATAATAACTGGATTCTAACATGTCAGGGCTGGTGAAATTGCAACAGGGCCGCAGGAAGATGCGGGATTTTTCCGGGAAAACAGCAAAGAGATTACGAAAATCCGTGCATGTATCGACTTTACGGGTATGATACCAAAAAACCGGCACATGAGGCGGATCTGCGATGAGCGGCCAAGACGTTCCCCCCTATTTCAACATCTCGCCCGATCGCGCCCTGTCGATGCTGGACGAGCCGACCGGCACCGAAGGCCTGGCCCGGATCGCTGCCAATTATCGCCGCGGTCGCCAGGATCTGGTCGGCCGCGGCCTGGAGGAAAACGGCACCCGCAAGCTGCGGCTGTTCTCCACCTGGGAGATCACGCGCTATCTGATCCCGGTCGCGCCGCAGCATTTCCGGCGCGTGCTGCGCCAGAACCACGACCTGCCGCAGGGCCGGTCCGAGACCGAGGGCGGCGCCAAGTGGTTCACGCTGGACGAGGTGCAGCGGCTGCGCGCCCATTTCGGCGCCGAAGGGTCGAAGTCCAAGGAATACCTGCCCTATCGGCCCAAGGGCCTCCCCGCCAAGATCGTGGCGATAGCGAATTTCAAGGGCGGCGTCGGCAAGACAAGCACCTGCGCGCATCTGGCGATGTCGGCGGCGCTTGACGGCTACAAGGTGCTGATGATCGACCTGGACAGCCAGGGATCGCTGTCCTCGATCTTCGGGGCGCAGGTCGAGGATGAATGGCAGACCGTCTTTCCGCTGCTGGCGCGCCATTACGCCGAAACGCTGCGCATCGACAATCAGCGCCGCATCGACCGGGGCGACCCGCCGGTGGCCCTGGACGACAGCCTGTCGGATGCGCTGAAGATCACGGCAAGCGACCTGATCCGGTCGACCCATTGGCCGAATATCGACCTGATCGGCGCGCAGTTGAACCTGTATTGGGCGGAATTCCAGATTCCCGTCTGGCGCATGGCCTCGCGCGGGTGGAAGCTGTGGGACGCGCTGACCGAGACGCTGGCCGCCGACGGGGTGCTGGACCGCTACGACCTGATCTTCCTGGATACGCCGCCGGCGCTTGGCTATCTGACCATCAACGGGCTGGCTGCGGCGGATATCGTCCTGGTGCCCTTCGGGGCGTCCTTCCTGGAATTCGAATCCACCGGACGCTTCTTCGACATGCTGCATTCGACCTTCGCCAGCATCGAGGACAGCGAGAACGTCGCCGCCCGCGCCTTGGGCCGGGACGAGCTGCATTTCGAATGGGATGCGGTGCGCGCGGTGATGACGCGATACGATGCGGGCCAGCAGGCGGAACTGGCCGGGCTGATCCAGTCCTATCTGGGATCAACCCTGTCGCCGCACCGGCAGGACTTCACCGCGCTGATCGGCCAGGCCGGCGAACAGGTCCATGGCATCTACGAGGCCGATTACCGCGACTTCAACCGCGAGACCTATGCCCGCGGCCGCGAGACCTTCGACCGCACCTATGCGGCCTTCAAGTCGCTGCTGCTGGGCATCTGGCGGCGCGAGGAACTGGCGAACCGGCATGACTGAGTTTCGCACGCGAAACAATGAGGGGAAAGACTGATGGCCAAACGCAAGCGGCTGAGCGCCTTTGGTATGGTGGCCGGGCACGAGACGGACGGCCATTCGGCCCCCGTTCCCCCCGTGGCGCGCATCGCGGCCGAAACCGCCACCCAGGCCGCCCTGGAGGAACTGGCATCCGAATTGCGCCAGGCCCGCGACAGCGGCCGGCTGGTGCTGGATCTGCCGTTGCCTTCGGTCAAGGCCACGCATCTTCAGCGCGACCGGATGCATATGGACCCCGAGGACATGGCTTCCCTGAAGGCCAGCATCCGCGACCGGGGCCAGCAGGTGCCGGTCGAGGTCGTGGCCCTGTCCGAAGGGCAATATGGGCTGATTTCCGGCGCCCGGCGGCTGGCGGCCTTGACGGCGCTGCATGGCGAAACCGGGGACAGCCGCTTCGCCTCGGTCAAGGCCTTGCTGCGTCCCTTCGAGGCCGCGCCCGAAGCCTATCTGGCCATGGTCGAGGAAAACGAGATCCGCGCCGACCTGTCCTTTTATGAACGCGGCAGGCTGGCCCACGAGGCCGCGCGGCTGGGCGTGTTCGACAGTCCGGCCGCCGCGGTACGGATGCTGTTCCAGCATGCCCCCGCCCCGAAGCGGTCAAAGATCCTGTCCTTCGTGGCCCTGCACGAGGCCTTGGGCGACGCGTTGCGCTTTCCCGAGGCGATTCCCGAAAAGCTGGGACTGGCCCTGGTCAAGGCCATGCAGGGTGATCCCCATCTGGCCGGCCGGTTGCGGGATCGCCTGAAGGCCGCCGCGCCTGACAGCGCCGCCCTGGAACGGCATGTCCTGGAAGCCGCGCTGCGGCCCGATAGCGCGGAAAAAACCCAGCCTCAGCCGGAAAACGCCTTCCAGGATGTCGTCGCAGGAATCCGGTTAAAGACAAGCCCCGGCCGGGCTGTTCTGACCGGACGGGGCGTAACCGAAGCGTTCCTGCGCGACCTGCATGATTGGCTTCAGGCGCGGTAGAGTTTCGCACGCGAAAGTTTCGCGCGCGAAAGCTTATCAGATGGGATCGTCCGTCACCTGCGGCATGGCAGCCTGAAGATTGGACCACAAGGTTTTCAGGACCGCATCCTGGGTATAGTCGATGAAATCGGCGTCGCCGGAACTGCCGGAGCGGATCTGCCCGCTGCCCTTGCCTGCGTCGCCGACCACCAGGACCACTTCGTCCCTGACATAATCGACCCGGATCAGGGCGTCCTGGTTCTTGGCAAGGCCGGTGACGGCGATGTCGTCGAAGGATCCGATGATCTGGTCGGCGTCGATCAGCGTCCAGGTGCCGCCCTTCTGGGTGTTCAGACCTGCCAGGTCGATCTTCAGATCCCCATCCAGGCGGATGCCCGAGGTGACCTTCGAGGTGTCGAAGGCGCCGGAATAGAATTCCGAGATCTTGCCCAGCCCGGTCGCGTTGGCGACAAAGGACAGGGTCGCGTCGTCATGCAGTTGCAGGGTGGCCGTCTTGCCGTCGCCGCCATCGAAACCGACCTTGGCCTTGCCGCCGGTGATCTTCAGGCTGCTGCCGGCTGCCAGGTCGAAGCGCGCGCCGGACGTGGCCAGCAGAAGTTGCGCATCCTGGGTCGCCTCGATCGCGGTCTTGCCCGCGAAAGTGCCGGTATTGGCAAGCCGCCCGCCCGCAAGCTCGACCGACAGCAGGTCGGTGTCGCGATAGCCGTCGATCCAGACCTGGCCCGCATTGTCGATCTGCAGCAGGTTGCCGGTCTTGCCGGTCGAGATGTCGCCGGTGATCTCCAGCTTGCCCGAGGTCGCCTTCAACTGGCCGAAATTGCCGAAGATGAAGTCGTCGACGGTCACGGTCTCGGCCCCGAACAGGACGCGGTTGCCGCCCAGATCGACGCTGTCGCCGTCCTGGGTGCCCGGCAGATCCTCGGTCGACCAGTTCAGCCGGTTGTCCCAGCGGAAGCCGTCGGCCCGGTCGTCGGGCGTGAAGCGCACGACCTCGGCGGTGTCGCGCAGGGTGGTGTCCAGGCCGAAACCCTTGCGGAAGAAGGCATTGATCACATCGGCATCGACGACCTTGTCCAGCTTGCCGTCGGCCTGGGCGCGCAGATAGTTTGCCAGGTCGGAAATCGTGGCGGTCTTCTTGCCCAGCAGGTCGGCGGTGAAGTTCTGGATGGTCGTCTGGTCCAGAACCGTCTTGGAAAGCCCGGCCGTGTTCAGCACCGTCCCGGCCTTTCCGCCGCTGGTCCAGTTATAGACGATGGTGTCGTTCACGAAGCCATCGGTACTGGCCAAGGCCGTATGGACGATCTTCTTGATCGCCTGTTCGGCTTTGTTGTTGGGGTCGGCCAGGTGGGCAACAATGTTGCCGATCAGCGAACTCTGCTTGCCGACATTGTCGATGCCCATCGACAGTGCGCCATCCAGGATCGAAAGCTGCCTGTATCCGGCCGAGGTGACGATATTGCCCAAAGCCAGGGTATAGTTTTTGCCATCAAAGAAGTTCAGGCCGGCATTGTTGTCGATGAAGGCATTGTTCTCGATGACGCCGCCCGGACGGATCTGGGCGCCGAAGGAAGAGCCGCGCATGAAGATGTTGTCGCGCACCGTCACGTCAAGGTTGTCGTTCTGGACATAGAGGTTGTGGTTGAACTTGCTGGGCGGCATCGCACCCGAGATGGACATGGACGGGTTGTATCCGTCGGCCCAGCCGTTGTGGTCGAAGAAGTTGCCGTCCAGGAAAACGCCGTCGCTATTCGCTACATAGACGCCGGCGATCTTGTTCGCGCCCGCATCCCAGACCTTTCCACCGTTGAGCGGCTTCAGGCGTGCCACGTCGATGATATCGGAATCGACCAGCGAGAAGTTCTTGACGTTCTCCACGGACATCCCGTCCAGGGTGACGCTGATATTGTCGAACAGCAGGTTCTCGCCCAGCAGCGCATTGACATTCGTCGTGTCGATATTCTGGATGACGACGTGGCTCACCGGGCTCTGAAAGATCTTGATCGTCCCCCTGATCAGCGGATCGTCCCCCTGGCCATAGGCGCCGATATACATCGGGTTCAGCGCGCTCTCGCCCGAGGCGCCGCGGGCCACGACCTGGTTGACATCCCCATAGTCATAACCGCGCTCGAACAGCAGCCAGTTCGAATTCGGGCCGACCGAGCGCCCGGTCGAGGCATACCACAATTCCATGCCGATCTTGGTATCCAGGGCCTTGTCGGGCGTGGCGCCGTATTCGGGATGCTCCAGCAGCCACTTCCCCGTGACCTTGCTGACAGCGATGCCTTCGGCCTTCGCGATTTCCGCAGCCGTCAGGCCGTGGGCACCTTCGGTCACATAGACCTTGCGGTGGTTCTCGCCATGCTCGACCACGGCGCGGCCATCCGCGCCGGTTTCCAGCATGTAGAAATCGCCCTTGCCCCAGCCGTCCGATTCCTGGCCCGCGACCACGTCGACCTTGGCCTGGACCTGCTGGGTCTTGCCGTTCTGATAGGTGATCTCATAGCTGAAGGCGGTATCGGACTGATTGTCCGGATCCTCGCTCAGGACCAGGGACAGGGTCTTGTCGGGATTGACGCTGACATGGCCATGGCTGGTCTGGGACAGGATCTTGATGCTGGCGATCCCGCTGTCCGTCGGTTCGATCGTCAGGACGCGGCCTGCCTCGGCGGTCAGGTTTTCGGTGCGCGAGGGCAGGGGCGTGGGATCGGGATCCGGCGTCGGGACGACGGGCGGCTCGGGTTCCGGCGTTGCAGGCGGTTGAAAACCGGTCTGCTTGTAATAGTCACTCATCGCCTGACCCAGAAAGCCCGACGAGGCGGTGATATCCGGCAGGGCGATGGCCTTGGTGCTGGTCACCGCGGTCGGCACGACGATCTGCGAGGCGTCCTGGACCTCTAGTTCCTGGACACGGGACGCAGTGCCGGTGGATCCGATCAGTCCGGGCAGGGCAACAAGCAGATCGCGCAGCAGCATTCGATGAATTCCTTTGGTAGCGGCATGGAGAAAGCGAACTAATCGGTACAGTTCACGATGGCTGCCGGTGTGTAGAAAGGATTCACACGCACAGGTAGAGAAAAAGTTAACGTCGGCGAATTCCTGCCCTTGCCGTTGCGTCACTTTCCATCTTGGCCATCCTGAAACGGCTTCGGGACGATTGCGGATCGCCCCTTGGCGGAAACGGGTTTCTTGCAGGACGGGATCGTTCTTGGCATGAATGGAACATGATCGCCCGTGAAGAAAACCTGTTGGCCACGGAAGGGCCAGCTCTTTTTCTGGTTAAAGTAAAGAATCTTTGTAACAATAGCTTAGATGAAGACTTCAAGGAGCCTGAAAGGCGGGCGAGGTCGGCTTCTGGGATGCTTGGAAAGTCTGGGACAGACCTGCGGGACCGATTGTCCCGATTGCGCGAACACTGGGGAAAAAGCGCGATTTTCAGGCAGTATGAAGCTGTCGGACGTTTTCAGCCGATTTGCAACTTTCGGTTGACTGGCTATGCGGGTCACAACTTTGCAAGCCGGAAATCCGGCCCGAATCCTGGCGCGTGCTTCATTTTCCGCCGCCAGGCTGCGTTGGACATCGTCTGGTGGGCGGGTGAAAAGCGCGCGAAATCCCTGATCCTGCAAGATGGGTTGCATGCCCTGCCCGCCATCAAGACAGCGGTTGTATCGGTCGGGCTTTTGGGCCAGTGATGCGGCGCAATCCGGCCCGCATCGGGCTGCTTTCGGGCCGTGGCACCATGACAGACACCGACCTGACCATCGTCATTCCGGTCTTCAACGCGGTCGCTCATCTGGATGACCTGAACGAGACCATCCGGTCCATTCCCGGCCTGCGAATCCAGGCGATCTATGTCGATGACGGGTCCACGGATGGCAGCGATGCCTGGATCCGGAATCTTGCCCTGGACTGTGCCGATACCCTGGCGCTGTTCCAGCCGGTGAATGCCGGGGCAGGGCAGGCGCGCAATCTGGGCTGGAACCATGCGCGGGGCCGCTATGTGCTGTTCTTCGATGCCGATGACCGGCTGCACGGCGACGTCATCGCCCCCACGATCGCGCGCATGGACGCCGAACCCGATCTTGACGTGGCTGTCCTGGCCTATCGCAGCGAACGCCAGGACATCGCCCATTCCACCGGCATGCTTCCCAAGGACTCTGCTGCGTTCGAGGCGTTGCTGAAGGGCGCGCCGGATGCCTGCGGGTCGCCCGAGGATTTCGCCCGATTGCTGGTCATTACCAACTATCCCTGGAACAAGATCATGCGCACCGCCCGTTATCGGCAGACAGGCCTGCGCTTTGGCGCGACGCGCGTGAACAACGACATCCTGGGCCACTGGCATGCGCTGATGTATCCGCGCCGGATCCTGCTGTCGCGGGCCGAGATCTGCACCCATGTCGTTCACCCCGGCGGTTCGAACCTGACCAACCAGCAGGGCGTCCTGCGATTGCAGATGTTCGATGCCCTGGACGAGCTTTACGACCTGCTGCTGTCGGAACCGGACCTGCGCCGCCAGTATGCGCATTTCTTCTGGGGCTTCGTGCTGACCCTGTACAAATGGGCGCGCGACAAGATCGCCCCCGAGGCGCGCAGCCGTTATAACCGGCGCATGGACGACCTGATTGCCCGCATCGACCTGGTGGACTTCGCCAGGATGCGCAATGGCCGCGCCCCAGGGGTCGCATCCGAACTGTCCGACATCCTGCTGAACAGGTAGAATTCCCCTTGCCCAAACTTTCGGTCATCGTCACCGCCTACAACATCGAAAGCTATATCGCGCAGTGCTTGGACAGCGTGATCGGCCAGACCATGACCGATATCGAGATCATCGTGGTCGATGACGGATCGACCGACAGCACGGCTCAGATCATCCGCGATTATGCCGGGCGCGACGACCGGATCCGGCCGATCCTGTTTGAAAGGAACACCATCGGCGGCGTCGCCTCGGCGGCGAATGCGGGGCTGGATGCGGCGACCGGCGATTATGTGGGATTCGCCGATGGCGACGACATCTGCGACACCGACATGTTCCGCAGGCTTTATCAGGCAGCGGTCGCGGCGGACGCGGATCTGGCGATGTGCCAATACCGGCTGCTCGACGAACAGACCGGGGTCTTGGCGGAACCTGCCGACAGCCACCGCTGGGCCGACATCGGGGCGACCGCCATCCGGGATCTGGAAGGCGACCCCGAAGGCGCGAACCGCAAGTGGCTTCTGGAATTCGTCGCGGTGCCCTGGCGCAAGATCTATCGCCGCGCCATGCTGGAGCGCGAGGCGATCCGTTTTCCGGTCGGCGACTACTTCTATGAGGATAATCCCTTCCACTGGTTCGCGGTCCTGTCGGCCAACCGGGTGGCGCTTGTTCCGCAGGCGCTGTGCCATCACCGGGTGGCGCGGGTCGGTCAGACCATGGCCACGGTCGACGACCGCCTGCTGAAGATCTTCGACCACGAAGCGACGATCCGCGCCTGGCTGAAATCGCATGGCCGCGACGATGTCTATGCGCCCGCCCTGCTGACCTGGGTGCTGGCGCAACTGTCCTGGGTCAGCCTGCGCGCCGAGGGAGAGATGCAGCGCAGGCTGTTCGACAAGCTGGTCCCGATCGTGCAGGGCTATTCGGACGGCGTCGTGGACGGCGTGGCGCAGGGCCATGTCCGGGGGAACCGTGCCGTGACCATGCTGCACGCCCTGCGGCGCAAGGACTTTGCCACGTTTTCGCGGGCGGCGGGCTATCGCCTGGCGGAAAAGTCGCTGATCGGCCTGGGTCTTCATCATCTGCGCCATACGGGCCTGCGCCACACCGCCGGGATCACCGCCCGCTTCCTGCGCAGCCGCCTGTCGCGCGGCCGCGCGGCCATGGCCGCCTATTCCCTGCCGGTTCCGAAGGGACGGCTGACGACGAAGCTGTCGGACATCCAGTTCTCCCTGGCGATCCTGCAACGCCGCCTGGATTCGCTGGAGCAGGAATTGCGCCAGTTGCGCCAAGACAGCCCCAAGGATGACGACCGGGCCTGAAGACGACGGCCTGCATCAAGAAGCAGGATTTGGTTAGTTACTGTTTTCCTTAGCTAATAATCCGATGCAGCTCGGGGAGAAAAGGCAGCTAATTGAACATGCCACCCCGCATTGCTACTACCCAGCGCGCCCATGTGGCCACAGGATATCAGGATCTGATTCATGAAAATCACACAGGCGACCATGACTCCGCCGGCCCCAGAGGACAGGGCTTTTCTGTCTTCGGTGATCAAGCCGATGCTGGTGCGCCCGCGTTTCCTGGAAGAATCCGATCTTCTTCTTCATGTCCCTTTCCTGTTCTGGCTGATGGCGAATGTGCGCCCGGCTAAAAGCACGGTCGTCGGCATCGGCAAGGGCGTGGCCTATCTGGCAATCTGCCAGGCAATCGAGGAGTTTTCGATTCAGGGCCGTTGCAGCGGCTTCGGCTTTGGGGACAATTCGGAAAACACGCCAAATCCTGTACCGAAGACATTCGATAATGATGCCGAAACGCTGTATGAAGGCATAGCGGATCTGCGGGTTCATGCGACGCTGGAGGAGGCGCTGTCAAATATTCAGCCGGGAAGCCTGGATCTTTTATTTGTCGATCTTTGCGAACTGGCACGGGACAAGGGATCCGATCCGGCGGACTGGACGGAAAAACTTGCGCCTGGGGGGTGCCTGGTCGTCCATGGCCTGGGCGAAGCCGACGAGGCCATGCTGTTCCTGAAAAGGAAAGTCGAGGATTTTCCCGGTCATTCCCTGCTCTTCTTCGATTTCGGGGCGGGCCTTGCGGTTATTCTGAAGAACGACATCATCACCGATGCGGCTCGGGATTTCCTTGCTCTGGGCGGGAACGGCAGCCCTCGCAGGGCGGACAGCCTGTTGTTGCGGCGCCTGGGGCAGGGTCTGGCTGCCATGGCCCGAAACGGGAATATCGCCCGGCGGCTTGACGCGGTTCAGAAAGAATATGCCGCAGTGCAGACCCGCCATGACAAGGCGGAACAGGACCTGGTGGCATTGAACGACGCCTATGAGGCACGAAACCGGAAGATCTGGGAACTTCAGGCGACGAATTTCGATCGAGAAAACGAAAACAGGAACCTTCAGAAACACCAGCAGGTCTTGAGCGATTCCGTGTCCGCCCTCAGGTCGGCCCTGGAGACGATCCAGAAGGAAAAGGACAGCGTTGCCGAAGTCCTGACGGAAAGGCTGAGGCAGGAAAAGGACAGCCACTACCGCGAAACCGGAATTCTGACCAAGCTTCTGGAACAGAAGGGCGATGGCGGGCAGGGCGAACTGGCGATGCTGCGCAGGCAGGTCAAGCAGCTGTCCGACCATAATGCCGCCCTTTTATCCAGCACGTCCTGGCGCATTACCGCCCCCATACGGAAAATAAAATCGAAGCTGACCGGCAAGTGAAATCCCGCCGCCGTCGCTAAAGACATCTTCATCGGTAGAACCATGAAAAACAAAGTGTTCAACGCCAATCTCTATGCCCGGCATTATCCCGATGTCGCGCTCAGCGGGCTTTCCCCGCGGGCTCATTACGAACGCTATGGCAGGCTTCTGGGCCGCGATCCCGCGCCGCGGCCGGTGTCGGGGCAGCCTGTCGAAAGCATATCGCATGACGACCCGGCCTTCCTGGACAGGCTCTATGCGATCGGACCCATCGAAAGCGACAGCCCGGCCGTCCACGAGGAATTGGTTTCGATCATCATCCCCAGCTATAACAATGAAGGGCTGATTGCCCGCGCCATCCATTCCGCCCTGTCCCAGGACGGCGTGGATGTCGAAATCCTGGTGATCGACGACGGATCCACCGATGGATCGGTTTCGGTCGCCCGGCGGATTTCGGAAACCTGGTCCCAGGTCCAGGTCATATCGCTGCTGCGCAATTTCGGTTGCTATTATGCGCGCAACATCGGATTGATGAATGCGAAGGGCGATTACCTGACCATCATCGACAGCGACGACATCATGCCACCGGACCGCATCCTGCGGCAGATGGATGCGCTGAAGAAAAACCCCCAGGCCATGGCCTGCCGGGGGCAGCAGCGCCGCTGGTCCGCCGACTATCGTGAAGCCCTCTCGGAACTGAAACCGGGCGAGAACAGCCTGCTGTGGAAGCGCGAGGTCCTGGTGGGCAAGGGCTGGTACGATACCGTCCGCTACAGCGGGGATATCGAATTCCGATACAGGATCCAAAGGAACTTCGGCCTGGATGCGATCATCACCATGCCGGACGAACTGTATTACACCCGCACCCTTGGCGATTCGCTGACCACGAACAAGAAAAGCGGGGTCTATGCTTTCCAGGACGGCGTCCTGGAGACGCGGATTTCCGCCCCGCGCCGCCTTTACGACGACAATTTCACCGCCTGGCAAAAGCAGAACAAGCCTCCGAAGGACGGGATGAAGGGCGACATCCATATCGGCTTTCCGCTTTCGAAACGCCCCTTCGCCTTGGGCGAGCCGCAGCAGAACGCCTCTCCGTCACTGGGACAGCGCATGGTGGGCGCCATGGCCAGTTTTCCGGCCCGTCGCGAGGTTCTGCAATCCAGCATCGCATCCATTCTGCCGCAGCTGGACGAACTGGTTCTGTACCTGAACGACTATGACGATGTGCCGGACTTTGCCCGCCATCCGAAGATCCGCGTCACCCGCAGCCAGGACGCCGCCGGGGATCTGCGGGACAACGGCAAGTTTCATGACCTCCCCCAAGGCGACGATGCCTATATCTTCACCCTGGACGACGATCTGATCTATCCGCCCGATTATGTGGCCAGGATGGTGCATGCCATCGAGATGCTGGGCAGGTCCTCGGTGGTGGGCGTCCATGGGGTGATCTTCCCGGAAGGGGAATTCAACGATCTTGCCCAGAGAACCGTCTTTACCTTCTACCGGAAAGCGAACGGCCATTTCGTCGATCTTCTGGGGACGGGAACGACGGCCTGGCACAGTTCGACCCTGAAGGTCGGGTTGAAGGATTTCCAGACCAAGGGGGTCTGCGACCTGTGGTTCGCGGTCGCCGCGGCGCGGGCGGGCGTTCCATTCTATTCGCTGCCGCGCGAGGACCAGTGGCTGAAGGAAAACGCAAGATTTGAAGTCAGTCTGTGGAACGAGGCGCGGAAACGGCCCGAAAAATATTTCGGCACCTATCACGCGCACCTGGGCCCGGAACTGGAAAAGGGGCTGGTCCGCTGCCGGATGGAAGCCCATCTTGCGCGCGGCTTCGATGCCGACACCCTTGCCGCCGCAGGCATCGACCTGGTGTCGATCAAGACCGGAAACACCCCTGTTCCGCTGACGACACGCCGCCAGGTGGCCTTCAAGGGCCTGCCCGACCCGCGCCCGGATGTCCGGGCGGACGGTTCGGTGCATTTCCACATCGTCGTCAACGGCTGGAACTGCCGCGATTATGTCCCCGCCTGCCTCAGATCCATCGCGACCCAGCAGCCGGGGAACTATACCTATGAAACGACCCTGGTCGACGACGGATCGGATGACGGCACCTATGAACGGCTGGCGGCCTCGGCGATCCTGCCCGATGCCCGGCTGATCCGGGTCCGCGCCAACATGGGGCCGGCCCATGCACGGCATGTCGGCATCGTCGACATCCCCGATCCTAACACCGTCGTCGTCCTGGTCGACATGGACGATTCTCTGGAACCGCAGGCCCTGCGGGTCGTCGCCGAACGCTATGCGGCCAATCCCGCCTGCCTGATGACCATCGGAAACTGGCACGACCAGAACGGCAAGAGAAATCCCCAGGATTTCTACAGCGCCCCGGAAATCGACGGTCAGACATTGCGCGATGTCGAGCTTTTCAATGCGACCCATCTGCGCACCTTCCGGCGCGTCCTCTATGACGCGATCACCCCCGAGGATCTGCTGGACCAGCACGGAAAATGGATCGAGACCTGCACCGATGTCGCGCTGATGTATCCCCTGCTTGACCAATGCTGGTCGAACGAGGTCGAATTCATTTCCGAACCGATCTATCGATACAATCGGCAGCACAGCACCGGCACCCTTGCGCGGTTCGGCAAGCCGCATAAGGTCGAAAGGCTTGCATGGTTGAAGGCAAAGCCGAAAAAGCCCCGCCTCAATCCGCGGCAGGATCAACGGAATTGAAAAATTCCGGGAACAAGGACACGCGTTCCTTTTCATGACGAATGCCGGGGGGGGAATCTTGGCGGCGGAAACGATAAACTGGCCGAAGGTCACGCTTCCCCCGGATGAAAGGAAGCTGCTGGAAAGGACGTATTCCACAGCGCGGGTCATTCTGGAATACGGATCCGGGGGATCGACCGTTCTTGCCGCGCACCAGCCGGGCACGCTGACATTCAGCGTGGAAAGCGACCGGACCTGGGCCAGAAACCTGCAACGCCTGTTCGACCGTTCGGACGTTGCCGCGCCGCCGATCCTGTATCATGTCGATATCGGCGAAACCGGCCGCTGGGGCCGTCCGCTCGACGACCGCAAATGGAAGAATTTCCATCGCTACCCCCTGTCGATCTGGCTCGAGCCGTTCTTTCGCCACCCCGATGTGGTCCTGATCGACGGGCGCCTGCGGCCTGCCTGCTTCGTGGCGACCTGCCTGCACATCCAGAAACCGGTGACGGTGCTGTTCGACGATTATGCGGACCGCCCCAGCTATCACATCGTGGAAACCCTGGCGAAGCCCGTGGAAACGGTCGGCCGCATGGCCCGATTCGTGATCGGCCCCCAGCAATGGCCGGTCTGGATCCATGCCCTTCTGAACGAGCTTTGCACCAGGATGACCTATCCCGTCTCGACCCACGGGCACGACGCGCCGTCCTATGACGTGATGCGCAGCAACGTCCTGACGCAGGCGGGACTGCTGCTTTGACATGGCGACGGCCTGTCTTTACCACGGGCATCCTGACACGGGGCCAGGCCATGAACCTTCAGGACAAGCGCGACCTTTTCCTTGCCGGGGCGCTTGTCGCCGACCGCGCTCTTGCCGCCGCGGATCTGCCCGCCGTCGGGGTGGGGCAGGCGGCCTTCCTGAAGAACATCCTGTTCGAGACGGGCGCAAGCGTCCAGTCTCCGGCGCTGCCGGCGCGGGCGAGGGGCTTCTTCGGGGCCTTCAGCTATATGAACAACGGGGGCTATCTGCGGCATCGGGTCTTTGTCGGCCGGTTTTGCAGCATCGGGCGGCGCGTGACCATCGGGGCGGGAATCCATGCCACCACCGGGCTTTCCACCAGCCCGGCCCTGTCGGGGGGCCATGCGCTCGACTGCTATTCGGCGGATGAGCGGGCGCGGCTGGGCCTGGGCGATCCGCCCCGCAAGGCTCCGGTCACCCGGATCGGCTGCGATGTCTGGATCGGCGACGGCGCCGTCGTCATGCCGGATGTGACCGTGGGCGATGGCGCGGTGATCGGCGCCAATGCCGTCGTCACCCGCGACGTGCCCCCCTATGCCATCGTCGGAGGGGTTCCGGCCAGGGTGCTGAAATTGCGCTTTCCCGATCCCTTGATCGAGGCCCTGCTGGCGACGCGGTGGTGGGATCATCCCCAGGACGTGCTGAAGGCCCTGCCCTTGGGCAACATCCTTGCCTGCCTGGACAGGCTGGCCCAACTGGGGCCGCCGGGCGATGACAGCTATGAAACCTTCCGCTGCACGGGATGACGGCGGGGCGGCGGTGCCGCCTTAGACCGTGCCCTTGACCAGGATCACGTTGCCATGCGGCCGGTTGTCCTGGGTCTGCACGATGACATGGCTTTGCAGCGCCATCGCCATGAAGGTGTCGCGGTCGGCCGACTGGATGGCGGTGCCCGCCGCCTCGATGATCGGGATGGTTTCTTCCAGGGCTTCGGGAATGAAATCCGGCTCGTCGTCGACCTGCATGATCGTCGCCGCGCAATCGACCCGCTTGTCCAGCGGCAACAGGCTGAGGATCGCGCGCAACGTGTCGCCCGTGCGCGCGGAAATCGTGATGACCCGTTTATAGGGAAGCTGCGCCGCGACCGTATAGGCTGGAAAGGCCCGTTCGACAATGGCGATGGATTCGCCTTCGCCCATCATGGCCATGGCATGAAGGAGATCGGGTTCGATCCGGTTGTGAATACCCTTGAGCACGTCGCGTCCCGCCATTTTCCAGAAATCCTGTCATAGACCCGCCGCAAGGGCTTGTCCACAACAGGTCAATCAGCTGATATTTATTGATTATTCCTGGCGCTATGGCCTTTTAGCCGCGCAAGCTGCTGGGCCGCGCGGCGGAAATCCGGCGCCTCGGCCAGGGCGGCGCGGTAATTCGCCTCGGCTTGGATGGGCTGGCCCAGTTCCTCGAAGATCAGGCCGCGTTCGAAAAAGCCCTGGGCGGAAAAGGGACCGCCCTTCATGAAGGATTCATGGGCGCGGATCGCCTGGTCGAACTGCCGCGTGTGGCGCAGGAAACGCGCATACAGAAGCTGTATCTCGCGAGAACGGGGCCGGTCCGAGGCATAGGGCGCGATCAGGTCGGCCACGGCGTCAGGGCTGCCGCCCTGTTCGGCGTATTGCGCAAGCGCGCGGATCACCGCCACGCTGACCGCCGCCGTCGGCTTTTCCGCCACCACGGCGCGGATCATCGCGGCCGCCCGGTCAAACCGGCCGGCCTCGGCGATGGCGCCGGCGTAATCCAGCCGCAGGGGCAGGTCGCCCGGAAACCTGTAGAGGCCGTATCGCAGCACCAGCCGCCGCAGCAACTTGTGGCGCGACATCGCGCGGGCCAGCTCGGCGATGTAATAGCTGTTCTGCCTCATGGACGACCGGACAAGGGCCTGGACCCCGGCGATATCGACCTGGGGTTCGAACAGCATCCGGGTGACGCTGCCTAGGATCCCGCCATTGTTCAGGAACCGGAACACCATGTGGCCCGCACGCGGGGTCAGGATGACCTGGACGGGACAAGCCGCCTTCAGGTCCGCGACATGGCCCCGGTCCGGCCCCTTCGGGTCATAGACGCAGATCACCCTGGTCTTTGCGGGAATCCGGGGTGCCAGGTCGGCTGCGGATCTGCCCCCGATCAGCCCCTGGTAGTCGGCGATCCAGCGGCGGTCCTTGTCGGGATGGATATTGGCCACCGGCGCCATCAGCACCAGCCGGTCCGCGTCCAGGGCCGCGGCCGAGATCAGCGCCCCATAGGATCCCATCGAGAAGCCGTAGAGGATCACATGGGCATAGGGCCGGATCGCATCCGCCACCGCGTCCAGGCAGGCCGCGAAATCCCCTCCCACATACCAGTCGTTCGTCAGCGACCGGATGCAGCAGAAGGCGTGGGGGGACTTGGCCAGCATCGCCTCGCCCGAGAATCCCGCCGGGGGCGGTTCCTTGCGTTCGGCGAAGGACACCACCACCGTGTTCGCCTTGCGATGGCAGACAAAGGCCTCGTGGGTGGGGCTGGCGAACAGCGTCGTCTTCATGGCGCGGCCCTGGGTCGTCATCCGTCAGGCCGTCACAGCGGGGCATGGACGAAGGCCGCGGGGCTGCGGCCCTGCGCCGCGCGGGCCAGGAAGTCGCGGCCCGTGTCCAGGGCCTCGCGGATGGTCACGTCCATGTCCAGATAGCGATAGGTGCCCAGACGCCCCACGAAGGTGACGCCCGGCGTCGCCTGGGCCAGGCGGACGTAATCCTCCAGCAGGGCTTTTTCCCGGACCAGGCGGATCGGGTAATAGGGGATGTCGTCCGGCCCCGCCGCGCGGCTGAACTCGCGATAGCAGACGCTGCGCTCATGCGTTTCCCAGGGCGAGAAATGCTTGTGTTCGGTGATGCGGGTGTAAGGCACCTCGCGGTCGCCATAGTTCATGACCGCGCAGCCCTGATAGTCGCCGTCGTAATCGAATCGTTCGAAGTCCAGGGTGCGGTATCCCAGCCGCCCCAGGCGATAGCCGAAGAATCCGTCCAGCGGCCCGGACCAGAAGACATGGTCGTATTGCCCGGCCATCGCCGGGTCGTAGGGGGTGCTCAGGTCGGTCGCGATGCCGGGATGGTCCAGGATCGCCCGGATCATCGCGGTATAGCCCTCGCGCGGCATCCCCTGGAAACGGTGGAAGAAATAGTTGTCGTCATAGTTGAACCGCACCGGCAGCCGCCGCAGGATGCTGGCGGGCAGGTCGCGCGGGTCGCAGCCCCACTGCTTTTCGGTATAGCCCTTGAAGAAGGCCTCATACAGGTCCGGCCCCACGAAGCGCAGGGCCTGTTCCTCGAAATTTTGGGGATCGGCGATGCTGGTGTCGGCCTGGCATTCCAGGAAGGCCCGCGCCTCGTCCGGTCGCAGGGTCCGGCGGAAGAACTGGTTGATGGTCAACAGGTTGATGGGCAGCGAATAGACCGCGCCCCGGGATGTCGTCTTCACGCGGTTCTGGAAGGGCAGGAAATCGGCGAAGCGGTTCACATAGTCCCAGACCTCGGCATCGTCGGTGTGGAAGATGTGGGGACCATAGACATGCATCATCACGCCGGTCGCGGCGTCGCGTTCGGTATGGCAGTTGCCGCCCGCATGATCGCGGCTGTCGATGACATGGCAGTCGTGGCCCGCCTGGGCCAGGGTTCTGCCGATGACTGCGCCGGACAGACCCGCGCCGACCAGAAGTATCCTCATGCGAACTGTCCTTGCCTTTCCGGCCCCGCCCCGCCTGTCCGGCCATCCTGCGGGGGATTTACGCCGTTCCGGGCGGGCAGGGCAATCGCCCGCGGCCTCTCGACTTTGCGGGCGGGGGTTTGCTAACGCTGCAAACGGCAGCGCAGGCAGGATCCCGGACGCGATGACATTCCCCCCTTTGCAATCCCTGCCGGATGCCCGCGTCTATGTCGCCTATCACGATGCCCGCCCGGTCCTGGAAGGCCGTCACCTGGTGCCGATCCAGGTCGGCCGGGCCCTGTCGGGAATGCTTCTGCCAGGAGTGCTGGGCGACGATACGGGCGACAGCATATCCCGCCTGAATCCCGCCTATTGCGAGTTGACGGCCCATTACTGGGCCTGGCGGAACGATCCCTCGGGCGGCCCCATCGGCTTGATGCATTACCGGCGGCTGTTCGACCTGGGCTGCCGCCTGCCGGCCCGCAGCCATCCCGAACGCCATGTCGCCGGGTTCGATGCCCGGATCTATGCCGCGGACGTCGCCCGCCATTTCGCCACGGCAGGGGTGGAACTGGTCGTGCCGCGCCCGATCCGCCTGCGCCGCAGCCTGGCCCGGCAATACGAGCGATGCCACCGCCCCGACGAATTGCGCGCCATGCGGGATGCGGTGGCCGACCGCCATCCGGATTTCCGGCCCGCCCTGGACCGGGCCTTGCAGGGAAACCGGCTGCTTCTGGGCAACATGTTCATCATGCCGCGCCCGGTCCTGGACCATTACAGCCCGCTTCTGTTCGACATCCTGCGCGCGACCGGGGACCGGCTGGCCGGGCGGGACGGGCCGCCCGGCTATCAGGCGCGCTATCCGGGGTTCCTGGCCGAACGGATCCTGACCGCCTATGTGCTGGGCGGCTACGCCCGGGCGGCTTTCCCGGATCTGCGCGTGCAGCACCGGGGGATTCTCAACATCGACACGACCGTCCCGACGGGGGCGGGCTGGCTGCGCCTGGCGCGGCTGTGCCTGGAGGGCCGCATCGGCATCCGGGACGCGCTGCGGCTGAAATCCTCGGGGCGCGGGGCTGACCGGCCATGACCGTGACGATCCTGCTTGCGACCCGCGACGGCGCCGCCTTCCTGCCCGGCCAGCTCGACAGCTATCTGGGCCAGACGCTGCCGGACTGGAGGCTGCTGGCAAGCGACGACGGATCGCGCGATGCCACCCCCGCCATCCTCGAGCGGTTCCGCCGCGACCATCCCGGCCGCGTCACCCTGACCCAGGGTCCGGGGACGGGGGCGGCGGCGAATTTCCTGTCGCTGATCCGGGCCGCGCCCGATGCCGACCACACCGCCTTTTCCGATCAGGACGACCTGTGGCTGCCGGGCAAGATCGCCCGTGCCGTGGCGATGCTGGGGCGGGTTCCGGGGGACCGGCCCGCGCTTTACGCCAGCCGGGTGACGGTCTGCGACCGGTCGCTGCGGCCCCTGCGCCTGTCGCCCGCCCCGGACCGCCCGCCGGGCTTTCGCAATGCCCTGGTCCAGAACATCCTGCACGGCCACAGCATCGTCATGAACCGCGCGGCCACCGCGCTGCTGCGGCAGGCAGCGGCGCGCGGGCCGGATGTGGTGATGCACGACTGGTGGGCCTATCAGGTCGTCACGGGCGCGGGTGGGCGGATCGTCTTCGACGGCGAAAGCCACGTCCTTTACCGCCAGCATGGCGGCAATGCCGTGGGCGCTAGCCAGGGCCTTGGCGCGCGCCTGCGTCCCCTGATCCTGCGGCGGCAGGCGCATTGGATGACCGCCAACCTGGCGGCCTTGGCGCAGGCCGCCGACCTGCTGGCCCCGGATCGCCGCGCGCTTCTGGACCGGCTTTGCGCGGCGCGGGCGGCGGGCCGGGCGGCATTCGCGGCGGCCTGCTGGCGCGAAGGTCTGTGCCGCCAGGGACCGGGCGGGCGCCTTGCCCCCGCCTTGGCCGCGCTGGCCGGGCGGCTGTGACCGGGATCAGCGTTCCAGCAGCCGCTTGTAATTGCGTTCCAGCAGCATCAGCCCCAGGACGAACAGCACCACCGACACGCCGATCACGTAACCGGGGCTGAGATAGTCGCCCTGATAGGTCGGATACATCCCCTGGCGCATCATGCCGATGCAATGGATCAGCGGGTTGTACCACAGGATGTTCTGGGCCTGCGGGGGCATCATCCCGTACAGAAAGAAGATCCCCGACATCAGGAACAGCGGCCGGGTCAGGATCGACCAGATCCGTTCCCAGACCGGAAAGGCCGTGGACAGATAGCAGTTCAGCGTGCCCACCCCCGTGGCCAGGATGGTGACGCACAGCAGGGTCTTGAAGATGGCGGACAGGTCGAAGACCACCGGCAGTTGATAGATCGTCACGATCGAGGTCAGCACGATCGCCATGATCGCCGTATGGGTCAGGGCGTTCAGAAGGATCCGGGCGATCAGGATGTCGACGAAGGTGACGCTGGGATAGGCCAGGAACGGCCGCGAGAAGCGGATCGCGCTTGCGACCTTGCCCGAGATGTCGTTGAACATCAGGAAAGGCAGCAGCCCGCTGGCATAGAACAGCGGAAAGTTCGTGCCCAGGCCAGGCCGGGCCAGGGTCAGGCTGAAGATCACCGACAGCAGCGCGATCCCCAGGATCGGCTCTAGGATCGCCCACAGATAGCCGCCCGCCGACCGGCCATAGGTGGTGGCCATCTCGCGCAGCATCAGCGCCATGATGATGCGCGGCATCTGGAAGCGGGGTCCGGGGCGGGACGGCCGCTGGGGGGCCGGCCCCTGGGGAGGGTGAATCTTGGAAGAAATGCCGGACATGTGAATGCAGATGCTGGTCTGTGCGGCCGACACTATGTAACAACTGCCGCCAAAAGGCAAACCAGCGAAAGCATTCCGGCTGTGAACACCCCACCCACCGCGACCGGAGGCAAGGCCGATCAGCAGGCGGCCCGGACCCCGGAACAGCCCGATCCGGCGCAGGCCGCCGCCCCCGAAACCCCGGACACGGTCCTGCGCAGGCCGTTCCAGGGGCCGGGACTGGCAAGCCAGGTCCAGACCGCCAAGTCGGCCAGGCCGCTGACCCGGCTGGCCACGGTCAAGGCCGACCCGGTGGCCCGGCCTGCCGCCACGGCTGCGGCCGCCCCCCGCAACCTGACCCAGCTTCCGACGCGGACCCTGCCCACGCAGCCGGCCACAAGGCCCGCTCCCAGCCTTCCGGCCCGCCCGGAACCGCCCGCGCCTCCGCCGCTTCGCGCCCCCGCCGCGATGGCCCAGCCCCGGCGGCGGCACTGGCTGATGCTGGCATCCTTCCTGCTGATGGTGGTCCTGCCAAGCCTGGCCTGGGCCTGGTATCTGTGGACCCGCGCGGATGACCAGTATGTGTCCAGCGTCGGATTTTCGGTCCGCCAGGAACAGATCACCCCCTCGATCGATCTTCTGGGCGGGCTGATGCCCTTTGCGGGCGGCGGCGGCGCCTCGGACACGGACATCCTTTACGAATACATCCGCAGCCAGGACATGGTCGAGAAGATCGACGACCAGCTGGATCTGCGCAGCCGCTTTTCCCGCAGCTGGCCGGATGATTTCATTTTCGCGCTGAACCCGGACGATCCTGTCGAGGATCTGACCAAATACTGGCAGCGCCAGGTCAAGGTTCTGTATGACGGCAGTTCGGGGCTGATCACGCTGAATGTCAGCGCCTTCACCCCCGAGGATGCCCAAGCCATCGCTGCCGCGGTCCTGCAGGAAAGCTCCACCAAGATCAACGAGCTATCGGCCATCGCCCGCGACGACGCCACCCGGCTGGCGCAACAGGAGCTGGACAAGATCCGCGCCGAGCTGACCGCAACCCGCCAGGCGATGACGGATTTCAGGATGCGGACCCAGATCGTCGATCCGCAGGCCGACCTGACCAGCCAGATGGGTGTGCTGACCGGCTTGCAGGGCGAACTGGCCGAGGCGCTTGTGGCCCATGACCTGCTGATCGAGAACGCCCCCCTGACCGATCACCGGGTGATCCAGTCCCAGCAGAAGATCGACGCCCTGCGCCGCCTGATCGACAGCGAACGGGGCAAGTTCGGGGCCGCCGGCGCGGGACCGGAAGGCGAAAGCTATTCGCAGATGATGGCCGAATACGAAAGGCTGGCCGTGGACCGCGAATTCGCCGAAGGCGCCTATCGCTCGGCCCGCATCGCCTATGAAACCGCCCTGGCCGAGGCGCGGCGCCAGTCGCGCTATCTGGCCGTCCATATCCAGCCCAAGGTGGCCCAAAGCTCGACCGAACCGCACCGGCCCTGGCTGATGTTCGTGGTGGCGGGCCTGCTGCTGACCGGCTGGTCGATCCTTGTCCTAGTCTATTACAGCATCCGCGACCGCGGCTAGGCCATGATCCGGCTGGAGAACCTGACCAAGATCTATCGGCTGAAGGGCCGCCGCACGGTCGTCGCCGACAACCTGAACGCGGTCTTTCCGACCGGCTCGTCGGTGGCGCTGCTGGGGCGCAACGGCGCAGGCAAGTCCACACTGCTGAAGATGATCGCGGGTACCGTCTCGCCCACGCGGGGGCGGGTGCTGTCAAGCGGGACGATTTCTTGGCCCGTGGGTTTCGCAGGCAGTTTCCATGGCGAACTGACGGGGGCGCAGAACGTGCGCTTCGTGGCCCGGATCTATGGCGTCGATACCGACGAACTGGTCGATTACGTCGCCGATTTCGCCGAACTGGGCCACCATTACCACCAGCCCTTCATGAGCTATTCGTCCGGGATGCGGTCCCGGCTGGCGATGGGCACCAGCATGGGCATCCATTTCGACACCTATCTGGTGGACGAGGTGACCAGCGTGGGCGACGCTGATTTCCGCGCCAAGTCGCAACGCGTCTTCCAGGACCGGATGAGCAAGTCAAGCGCGGTGGTGGTCAGCCACTCGATGCCGATGGTGCGGCAGATGTGCACCATGGGCGCGGTGCTGGAACACGGGCACCTGTCGGTCTACGATAATCTGGAAGACGCCATCGCCCATCACGAGTCGATCATGCGCGCCCCGGTCAACACGCCGGGGGATTAGGATCGAGGCCCGATCCCGGCAACCATTATATGATGGGTCGATTGAGCCTCGATCTTGGGGCACGGGGCCACAGTCGGGCATGTTTCCGGGCAGGAATCTTCAATCTCGATAAGGTGTCCTTATCGGGGATATTTTACAGCCTGCGGCTGTCGGCCGGTGATCCGCACTTGGCGGCCACGCTGCGGCTGTATCGACACTACTGCCCTTTCCTCTACACCTTCGCCGCCCACAGCCGGAACCGCCGCGCGCCGGTGATTTCCCGCACCAGCCCCATGGTCCGCATCCGCGACAGCAGGCGCTCGGCGGTGTCGCGGCTGATGCCTGCCAGATCCTCGACCCCTGCGGTATGCAGGACCGGATGGGCGGCCAGGGCGGCGATGATGCGGGCGGGGTTCCGGCCCTTGATCGCGGCGGTGGCATCCTGCGCGGCCTGCGCCCAGGCGGACAGGCGGTCCAGCGTCCGGGCCGCGTCCTCGGCGCCCTGGGCCACCGCCGCCAGGTGCCGCGACAGGCGGCGTTCCGGCGGGCCGCCATCGGCCCAGACCGCCCGGCCGTGGCGGCCCAGCGGCAGGAAGGCCAGACCGGGTGCTGCGCGGGCCATGTCGCGGGCGGCCCAGACCGCGCCCTCGATCGCGGCGGCCTCGGGGGACAGATCCGCCAGCCGCCACAGCATCCGGGCGGCGGGGGCGCGGGCCAGGGGGTGCAGGCCCGACAGCGCCGCCATCGCCGCCAGGAAATCCGCCGCCGCCGCGTCGAAGGCCGCGCCTGACGGGCGTTCCGACCAGGTGGCATCCTCTCCGTCCGGGTTGCGGTGCAGGGCCAGGAAATCGCGCAGCCGGGCCGGATCGGACTGGCCTTCCAGGCGCCGCAAGGCCCAGCGGGCCTGGGCCATCGCGGCCAGATCGGTGCCCGCGCGGGCGGCCATGGCGTCCAGGCCGATCTCGTCCCGCGACAGCGGGGTGGCCTGGGCGCGCAGCATCTCCTCGATCTCGATCAGGGCCAGGCGGCGGGTGGCGCCCGCGCGGGTCCTGTCGTCCATCAGGGCCAGCCGCGCCTCCAGCCGGCCGACGGCCAGGGCGGCATGGGCCAGATCCACGGCCAGGGCCGATTGCGCGGCCAGCCAGTCGCCGGGACGGGGCAGGGCGGGATCTCCCTCATCAAGCCCCTGCCAGGAAAGACCGGATTCACGCATATCCGCACCCTAGCGAAGTTCTGCCGGACAACCAAGCTCCTGCATTGGACCTCAAATATCCCGGGGGTCCGGGGGCTGGCCCCCGGCCTTCGCGGGACGCAAGCCTACTCGGCCGCCACCGGCTCTGCCTGAGGGTTGCGGCGCAGCCCCTCGATCAGGACATAGATCACCGGGGTGATCAGCAGCGTCAGCACGAAGGCCAGCGACAGCCCGCCGACGATCACCGCGCCGATGGCCCTGCGGCTTTCCGATCCCGCGCCGGTGGCTGCGGCCAGCGGCACCGCGCCCAGCACGGTGGCGATGGTGGTCATCATCACCGGGCGCAGGCGAGTGACGGCGCCGTCGCGCGCGGCGACGACCAGGGGCCTGCCCTCCTCGCGCAGCTGGTTGGCGAATTCCACGATCAGGATGCCGTTCTTGGCCATGATGCCGATCAGCAGGATCATCCCCACCTGGGAAAAGATGTTCACCGTCCCGCCCGTCAGCCACAGCGTCAGCGCCGCCCCGGCCAGGCCCAGCGGCACCGTCAGCATGATCGTCAGCGGCGTGCGGAAGCTTTCGAACTGCGCGGCCAGCACCAGGAAGACGATCAGCAGCGACATGGCGAAGACCGTGGCGATGCCGCCCGCGCTTTCCAGGTAATCCCGCGCCTGGCCTTCCCAGGCCAGCACCGCCCCGGCGGGCATGTCGGCCATCGCCGCGTCCACCGCCTCCATGGCGCCCGCAAGGTCGGTGCCGGGGGCGATGTCGGCCTCCATCTCGACCGAGATCAGCCGGTCGTAGCGGTTGACCGCCGGCGCGGTGGCCCCGGTGGCGACGCTGGCAAAGGCCGACAGCGGGATCAGGTCGCCCCGGTCGTTGCGCAGGAACACCGCCAGCATGTCCTGGACGGAATCGCGATCCTCGGGCGAGGCTTGCAGGATCACCGGATATTGCCGCCCGTCGCGGGTGTATTCGCCGACGCTGCGGGATGCGAACAGCACTTGCAGGGTCTGGGCGATGGTCTCGGCCGACAGGCCCAGATCCTGGGCGCGGTCGCGGTCGATCGACAGGCTGGCGCCCGGCTGGTTGGCGGAATAGCCGACCTCGACCGAGGCCAGGCGCGGGTCTTCCGCCAGCCGGGCGGCCAGGTCGTCCGACCATGCGGCGGTGCGCGCCAGATCCGGCCCGCCCAGCATCCAGCGGATATTGCCCTGCCCGCTGCCCAGGCCCAGCCCCCCCGCCGCGCGGATGAAGGTTTCCGCTTGGGTGATGCGGGCCAGCTGCGGGCGCAGCGTGTCGATGACCTCGTCCACGCTGACCTCGCGATCCTTCCAGTCGGCCAGGTTCACGAACAGCAGCGACCGGCGCAATTCGCCCCAGGTGCCGACGATGGTGGTCACGTTGGTGACGGTGCCGTCGGCGCGCAGGGGTTCCAGCAGCGCCTCGACCTGGCGGGCGGCCGCGTCGGTATAGGCCAGGTTCGATCCCTGCGGCGCGGTCACGGTGATGCGGATCTGGCCGCGATCCTCGGGCGGGGTCAGTTCGCGGGGCAGGTGCTGATAGAGCGCGAAGGCCCCCGCCATCAGGAAGGCGGTCACCGCCAGGATCGGCACCGGCCGGGCGATCAGCCGGTCCAGGACGGCGCCATAGGCCCGCTCCAGCCCGCCGATCATGCGGTTCACCCCACGCGTCAGCAGATTCGGGCGTTCCTCGCGCGGCATGATCTTCGCGGCCAGCACCGGCGACAGGGTCAAGGCCACCAGAGCGGATACCGCCACCGCCACCGCCAGCACGATGCCGAATTCGGCGAACAGCTTGCCGATCTCGCCCTCCATGAAGCTGACCGGCACGAAGACCGCGATCAGTACGGCGGTGGTGGCAATGACGGCGAAGCTGACCTGGGCCGATCCGTCGCGGGCGGCGTCCAGGCGCGACTTGCCCATGGCGCGGTGCCGCTGGATGTTTTCCAGGACCACGATGGCGTCGTCCACGACCAGGCCGATGGCCAGGATCAGCGCGAACAGCGTCAGGATGTTGATGGAAAAGCCCAAGGCGCCCATCGCCAGCCCGGCGCCAAGCGCGGAAATCGGGATCGTCACCACCGGGATCATCGACAGCCGCAGCGATCCTAGGAACAGGAAGATCACCGCGATCACCAGGCCCACCGCCTCGGCGAAGACCTTCAGCACCTGGCTGATCGAGCTTTCGATGAACACGGCCTCGTCGGCGGTGATGTCCAGGGCCATGCCCGGCGGCAGGGTCGGGCGGATCCGCTCCAGCTCGGCCCGGACCGCCTGAGAGATGGCGACGGTATTGGCCTGGGCCTGCGGCTGGATGCCCATGCCCAGCGAAATCACCCCTTTGGCGCGAAAGATGGATTCCCGCTGTTCGGGGCCTTCCTCGATGCGGGCCACGTCGCCCAGGCGCAGCGGGCGGCCGGTGCCGTTCTGGCCTCCTCCGTCGCGGATCACCACCTGGCGGAAGGTTTCGGGGCTGGAAAACCGGGTCTGGGCCAGGACCTGCAACTGCCGGGCGCCGGTCTCGATCTCGCCTGCGGGCAGTTCGATGTTGTTGGCCTGAAGCGCCGCGATGATGTCGCCCGTGGTGATGCCCAGGGCGGCCATGCGCGACTGGTCCAGCCAGATCCGCATGGCGGGCGACCGGGCGCCGAAGGTCGCGGTGTTGGCCACCCCCGGCAGCCGGGCGAAGCGGTCCACCAGGAAGCGGGTGGCGTAGTCCGACAGTTCCAGCGGCGTCATCGCCGGGCTGGACAGCGACAGCCGCACCACCGGGTCGCCCTCGCTGTCGTTCTTGTCCACGCGCGGCCGTTCGGCCTCGTCGGGCAGGCGGCCCACCACGCGTTCGACGGCGTTGCGCACGTCATTGGCCGCAGAATCGATGTCGCGGCCGGATGAGAAGGTCAGCACCGTGCGCATCCGGCCGCGCTCGGATTCCGTGGCCATGGCGGTGACGCCGCTGACGCCCGCAAGCGCGCCCTCGATCACGGATGCGACCTGGCTGTCCACCACGTCGGGGGCGGCGCCGGTGTAATCGACGCGGACCGTCACCTCGGCGGCCTCGATCCGGGGCAGCTCGCGCACCGGCAGGCGCGACATGGCGACCGCGCCGATCAGCACGATCAGCAGGTTCAGGACCGTGGCCGTCACCGGGCGGCGCAGGGACAGGTCGGGCAGGCTCATCCGCCGCTTCCCGATGCCGGGGCGGGGGCTTGGACAGGCGCGGGCACGGGCGCGGCATCCACCCGGCGTTCCTGGGCCACGGGTTCGATGGCGGTGCCGTCGGACAGGCGGTGCAGGTTCGTCACGATCACCCGCGCCGAGGGGTCCAGTCCCGACACCACCTCGACCAGCCCGTCCTGCTGCTGGCCGGTGACGATCTCGACCTGGCGCGCGGCGCCGCCTTCGGCCAGCATGACCAGCACCCGGTCGCCTTCGACCGTCTGGGCGTTTTCCGGGATCGCCGGGCGCTGCCGTTCGTCCAGCACCAGCCGGGCCTGCAGGAACATGCCGCCCGCAAGCGCCCGGTCGTCATTGGGGATTTCCGCGCGCAAGGCCAGGCTGCGGGTCGCCGCGTCGACGCGGCTGTCGATGCGGCTGATCCGACCCTGGAAGACCCGCCCCGGCCAGGCGGCGGATGTCAGCTCGACCCGCTGGCCGGATGCCAGGCGGGGCAGCAGGGTCTCGGACACGCTGAAATCGACCTCGATTACCGACAGGTCGTCCAGGCTGGCGATGGGCGTGGCGGTGTCGATCACCTGGCCTTCGACCAGGTCGGACAGACCCACCACGCCCGCGAAGGGCGCGCGCAGGCTGCGGTCCTCAAGCGCGATCCGGGCGCGGTCGCGTTCGGCCTCGGCGCGCAGCAGGGCGGCGCGGGCGGTCTGATAGGCGGCGTCGGACGCGCTGCCCGAGCGGTTCAGGCTTTGCTGACGGTCGAAGGCGGCCTGCGCCTCGGCCAGGGTGGCGTCGGCGGCCTTGAGATCGGCCTGCTCCGCGCGGTCGTCCAGTTCCAGCAGCACCGCGCCCGCCTCGACCCGGTCGCCGGGCCGGAAGGCGATGCGGCTGATCCGGCCGCTGGATTCGGCCAGCAGATCCACGGCCTGGCGGGCGCGGGCGGTGCCCACGGCGGTGACGGCATCGGCGAAGGTGACGATCCGGGGGGCGATGGTTTCCACCCGCAGGGGGGCGGTGCCGCCCTGGACGGCCTGGGCGGGTTCGGGGGCGGCCAGCAACCGTTCGGTCAGATACAGCCCCCCCAAGGCGGCGGCCCCGATCACGACCAGTCCCAAGACGGCCTTCACCGCGCGCATCTTCGCTCCTTCACCCCAGCCAGGCGCCTGATTCCAGAACAACCGATCAGGCCCAAAGGGACAACCCATATCGGCCCGGTCCCGGATATGTGAAGTTCGTAAACGAATGTTTCAGACGGCGCGGATCGGGCCGGGATAGCGTGCGACGCGGGCATCGGCGGTTAGCAGCAGCATCCCCTCGGCCAGGGCCTGCGCGACCAGAATGCGGTCGAAGGGATCGGCATGGATGGCAGGCAGGCCCCCCAGCCCCAGGCAGTGCCGCCCGGCGATCGGCAGTTCGGCGTAATCGTTGGCCAGAAGCCCCGCCCGCAGCACGCCCGGATCGACGCGGAAATCCGGCCGATCCAGGGCGCGCTTGATCGCCACCTCCCAGATCGAGGCGGCCGAAAACCACAGGCTGTTGGCGGGATCGGCGATCATTGCCGCCGCATCCTGGGACAGCCGGTCCGGCCTGAACGCCGCCCAGAGCAGCAGATGCGTGTCCAGAAGCAGGTTCATGCGGCGGGATCGGGGCCTTCGAACAGGGCGCGGATGCCGTCTGCGCCGATGTCGTCGAAATCCTCGGGGATCTGGGCCTGGCCAGCCAGGAAGCCCAGGCGGCGCGGGGCCTCGGCTTCGATCATCGTGACCTTGACCAGGGGCTTGCCCGCCCGCGCGATCACGAAAGGCTCGCCCCGCACGGCATCCTCGACCAGGCGGGACAGGTGGGTCTTGGCCTCGTGGATGTTCACAGTCTTCATGGGGCGGCCTTTGCCTGGTCCAATGAACTTAGTCAAGCAAGGCAACTCGGTCAAGAAAGGCGGGGCGCATGGCAGGGGAATCATGGCAGGGGAATCATGGCAGGAAATGCGCAATGTTTACACATTGCGGCATTGTGACCGGCCGGGCGTTCCTTTCGGCCCCGGCCCCGGCTTAGGTGGGGCCGTCCCTTCCGAAAGGCCCTGCCCATGATCCCCCGCCGCCTTGTCCTGTCCGGTGCCGCCGCCTGCGGGATGGCCGCCGCCCTGCCGCTGCGTGCGGCCGACCGCCCCAACCCGATGCCCGAGGAACTGCGCGCCGCCCTGGAACGCGACCCGACCGCGCCGGTGCTTGGCAACCCGGACGGCGACATCACCCTGTCGGTGTTCTTCGATTACAACTGCCCGCATTGCCGCAAGATGGTCGGGCCGATCCAGGCGCTGATCGCCTCGGATCCGAACCTGCGGGTGGTTTACCGCGAATGGCCGGTCTTCGGCGAGGGATCGGATTTCGCCGCCCGCGCCTCGCTGGCCTCGCTGGAGACGGGGAAATACTGGCGGTTCCACGCCGCCCTGATGGCGATGCGCGGCCGGGCCGAGGAAACCAGCGTGATGCGCGTGGCCCGCCAGACCGGCCTGGATCCGGCCGCGCTGCGCCGGGGGATGGAGGCCGAGCCCGTGACCCGCCATATCGCGCTGTCCTTCCAGCTGGCCGAACATATGGGCCTGATGGGCACGCCCACCTTCATCGCGGGCGACGAGGCGGTCTTCGGCGAACAGTCCCGCGCCGACCTGGCCGCCCTGGTCGCGCGCGGGCGGCGGACGCTGGGCCTGGGCTGAGGCGGCGATTTTCCCTGACGGGCGGGAATAACCCCGTCCCGTCCCTCGTATCCCTTTCGACCGGCGGCAACGGCCGGGTTTCGAACAAGCGGAACGAGGGACATCATGAAACGGGCGCTTTGCGCAGCCATTCTGCTGACCGCCTTGCTGGGATCGCCCGCCGCGGCGACTGTCGATCCGGCGGGACCGGAAGGCGGGCTGAAGATCACCCAGCTTCTTTTGGACAAGTCGTCGCGGACGCTCTATCTGTTGCAGGGCAGGCGGGCGGTGCGGTCCTACAGCGTCGATCTGGGCGCCAATCCGGCGGGACACAAGCAATACCGGGGCGACGGCCGCACGCCCGAGGGGCTTTACTACATCACCCACCGCAATCCCCGGTCGAGCTTCTTCCTGTCGCTGGGGATTTCCTATCCCAACGACCGGGACCGGGCGCGGGCGCGCGCCCTGGGCCGCGATCCGGGCGGCGACATCTTCATCCACGGCCGCGGCGCCCGCGTGCAGAACCCGCCGCGCGACTGGACGCGCGGCTGCGCCGCCGTCACCGACGACGAGATGGCCGAGATCTTCGCCCTCGTCCCGCCGGGCACGCCGATCTTCATCAAGCCGTGAAAAAAGGCCGCAGGGCTGTCCCGCGGCCTTCGGCTTGCGCCCGCCTTACCAGCTGGTCAGGACCGAGCCGTCGTATTTTTCCTCGATGAAGGCCTTCACCTCGGGGCTGTGATAGGCTTCGACCAGCTTCTTCGCCCAGTCCTGGGTCTCGTCGCCCTTGCGCACCACGATGATGTTCACATAGGGGCTGTCGGCCTTTTCCATGGCGATGGTGTCGGTATTGGGGTTCAGGCCCGCCGCCAGCGCATAGTTGGTGTTGATGACCGAGGCGTCGGTATCGGCCAGCGACCGGGGCAGCTGCGCCGCGTCCAGTTCCAGGAATTGCAGGTTCTTGGCGTTTTCGGTGATGTCCAGCGGCGTCGGCACCAGGCCGGTGCCCTCGGCCAGGGTGATCAGGCCCAGATCCTGCAGGATCAGCAGCGCGCGCCCGCCATTGGTGGGATCGTTGGGGATGCCGATCCTGGCGCCCTCGGGTAGGTCGGCGATGTCCTTCAGCTTGTCGGAATAGATCCCCATCGGCGTGGTGATGGTGGTGGCGATCTCGACCAGGTCGAAGCCGCGATCCTTGATCTGGTTTTCCAGATAGGGGCGGTGCTGGAAGCTGTTGGCCTGGATGTCGCCGTCGGCAAGCGCGGTGTTCGGGATCACATAGTCCGAGAACTCCACCACCTCGATGGTCAGGCCCATCGGTTCGGCGACCTTGGCGACCTCTTCCATGATCTCGGCATGTTCGCCGGGCGAGACGCCGACCTTGATGTCTTCGGCCATCGCGGGGGCCATCGCGGCGGCCGACAGGGCCAGGGCGGAAGTCAGGGTCAGAATGCGCAGCATCGGAGGGGTTCCTTTCTTGTCTGCGAAGAAGATTCAGTGGCCCCGGTTGCGGGGCGCGCGCTTGTCGAAGCGGGCGGCGATCCATTCGCCGATGGATTGGACCAGCTGCACCAGCACGATCAGCACGACGACGACCGCCAGCATCACCTCGGGCATGAAGCGTTGGTAGCCGTATCGGATGCCCAGGTCGCCCAACCCCTCGCCGCCCACGGCGCCGACCATGGCGGAATAGCCGATCAGGCTGACCACGGCCAGCGTCAGGCCCAGGGCGATGGCCGGGCGCGCCTCGCGGATCAGCACCTTGGCGATGATCTGCAGGGGGGTTGCGCCCATGGCGCGGGCGGCCTCGATCAGGCCGGCATCGACCTCGCGGATGGCGTTTTCGACCAGGCGCGCGATGAAGGGGATCGCCGCCAGCGTCAGCGGCACGATCGCGGCATCGGTGCCGATGGAGGTGCCGACGATGGCGCGGGTCAGCGGGATGATCGCCACCACCAGGATGATGAACGGCACCGACCGGGTGGCGTTCACCACCAGCCCCAGCACCTTGTTCAGCCAGGGCGCCGACAGCAGTTCGCCCCGCTGCGACACCGCCAGGAACACCCCCAGCGGCAGGCCGAACAGCGTGCCCAGCACGGTCGAGGCCGCGACCATGTACAGCGTCTGCAAGGTCGCTTCGTAAAGCAGCGCGATCAGGTTAGCGGACATAGCCCAGCACCTTTGTCAGAAGCCCGTGGCGTTCCAGATAGGCCCGCGCCTGCGCCCCCCGGTCCGCATCGACCGAGATCAGCAGGTTGCCGAAGGGATGGGGGCCGACCTCCTCGATGGCGCCGGCCAGGATGTTGCTGGCGATGCCCTGTTCGACCGCCAGCCTGGACAGCATCGGATCGGTGGCGTGGGCGCCCGCGAAGGTGACGCGGATGATTTCCTGCGCGGGGCCGTCGGGGCGCTGTTCCAGCATCCGCCCGGCGATGAAGCCCGGCAGCGTCAGCCCGGTGACGCCGCCCAGGAAGGATTGCGTGGTCGGATGGGTGGGGTTGGTGAAGATGTCGTAGGTCGGGCCGCTTTCGACGATCCGGCCCCCTTCGATCACCGCCATGTGGCTGGCGATGTCGCGGACCACGGCCATCTCGTGGGTGATCAGCAGGATCGTCAGGCCCAGGTCGCGGTTGATGTCGGCCAGCAGCCGCAGCACCGTCTGCGTGGTCTCGGGGTCCAAGGCGCTTGTCGCCTCGTCCGACAGCAGCACCTTGGGACTGGTGGCAAGGGCGCGGGCGATGCCCACGCGCTGCTTCTGCCCGCCCGACAGTTCCGCCGGATAGCGGCCCTCCAGCCCCCGCAGGCCAACCCGGTCGATCAGGTCGGCCACGCGGGCGCGGATCGGCCCGGCGGGCGTGCCCGCGATCTCCAGCGGCAGGGCGATGTTTCCGGCCACCGTGCGGGACGCCAGCAGGTTGAAATGCTGGAAGATCATCCCGACCTCGCGCCGGACCCTGCGCAGCGCCGCGCCGCGCGCCCGGCCCACGTCATGGCCCGCCACGGTGACGGTGCCCGTGGTCGGGCGCTCCAGCCCGTTGACCATCCGCAGCAGCGTCGACTTCCCCGCCCCCGACCGGCCGATGATGCCGCAGATCGCGCCGGGTTCCACCGCCAGCGTCACGGCGTCAAGCGCATGGACCGGGACGCCGCCCAGCCCGGCGAAGGCCTTGCCCACCCCGTCGAAGCGGATCGCCGCGTCAGTCGCGGTGCTGCCGGTCATTCATTCGTCCTTGCCTGCCTGTGGCGCCTGTCCTTGCCGGGGTTGCCTCAATCACCGGCAGGACGCAAGCCTTCGGGTCGAAACCGCATGGCCTTGCGCCCCGCCCTCGGATAATTTGGAACGATGTTTGCGCAGGTTGATCGTCGATGAGTGTTTCCTTCCCCGCCTCAGGCCGCCCGGACGCGATCCCGTCTGCCCACCGGGCCTATCTGGACCGGCGCTATTTCCTGTCGCTGAACGGGCTGCGGTTCCTGTGCATCGTGGCGGTGATGTGGCACCACGCCCCGGCGAAAGAGCTGGTCGATGGCGCGCAGATCCTGCTGCGCGGCTTCGTGGGGGTGGATTTCTTCTTCGTCCTCAGCGGCTTCCTGATCACCACCCTGTTGCTGCGCGAGGAACGGCGCAACGGCCGGATTTCCCTTGCGGGCTTCTATCGGCGCCGCGCGCTGCGCATCCTGCCGGTCTATCTTCTTCTGGTGACGGCGATCTCTGCCTATTGGATCGGGGTGAAGGGGCAGCAGGATCTGATCGGGCTTGTGCCTTATTACTACGCCTTCCTGGCCAATTTCCTGAAGGGCGACATTCCCCTGCTGTCGATCACCTGGTCCCTGTCGGTCGAGGAACAGTATTACCTGATCTGGCCCGCCCTGCTGGTCCTGCTGCCCGCCCTTGTCCGGCTGCGGGCGGGCCTGCTGGCCGTCCTGATCGGCATCTGCCTGCTGGCGATGCTGGGGCTGGCCGAATGGCTGGGGCTGCCGCGCCTGGAAACCCGCCATGCCGTCTTCGTCCTGCCGGGCATGTCCTACATGGCGATCCTGTGCGGGTCGCTGACCGCGCTGCTGCTGGACGACCGGGCCGGGTTCCGCCCGCTGTGGCGGTTGTGCGGCTGGCGGGGGGCGCCGCTGGCCTGGTTCGCGGCCCTGGCGCTGTATCTTCAACTGACGCCCGAATCCCTGCTGGGCTGGCCCACCCTGGGTATGGACATGCTGATGGCGCTGTGCCTCGCCTCGCTTGTGGTGCGCGAGGATCACATCCTGCGCCCGGTCATGACCCTGGCCCCCGTGGCCCGCGTCGGAGAGATCAGCTATGGCCTTTACCTGTATCACCTGATCGGGCTGCATATCGCCAACGAAGGCCTGCGCGCCGCGGGCCTGGCCGGGCCGGGGGCGCAATGGGCGGCCACCCTTGTCTATCCGCTGGTCTCGGTCGTGCTGGCCGAAGCCAGCTTCCGCTGGTTCGAGGGATTCTTCCTGTCGCTGAAATCCCATGACGGTTCCGGCAGGGGCAAGCCCGCCCCAAGCCCCTAGGGCCGGTCCCTTCGCCGACGCGTCTTGCCGCGGGCCCAGGCCCCTGCAGGCAACAGGGCGTCGTTATGCTGGCGCAATCGCCTCCTGGACGGTGACAGGCGCAGCAGCAGGCCGGTCGCGGCGCGCAGCAGGGTGATCGCCAGCAGGCCCAGCAGCAGCCCCGCCCAGCCGCCGCCGGCATAGCCCAGGGCGATCCCCCAGAAGGACGCGCCCTGCATCCACTGGACGGCGGCCCCCGTCACGGATCCGGCCAGAATCAGGATCAGCACCACGACGATCATGGCGCCGCCGGGCGGGAAAGGGGTCTTGCGCCTTGCGCGGAGGAAACCATCGGCACATGCGCCTTGTCAGTTGAGGTCGGGCCGATCCTTCGCGCCGGTCGTCCTGGGATGGAACGGCCCACCCAGGCATCAACCGGCGGTCGGCCCCGTGATTCGGGTAATGAAGCCAGCATTGCAACCAATGGTTGACATCCCGTAAAGTGCCCCACATCCGATCACGAAAGCGTTAACCGTGCCTTACAACCCTGGCTTGTGTATTTCCGAGAATTAACCTTAACGCCGGGTTTTTCCACCGGAAATTTTGCTTTGCGGCATAAGATTTCGTGGAATTGATAAAGTTTTATCGGTATCACTTTCGCAAGATTATGGGTCGGGGGCGGTCTTGCCAGAAAGGCGGATTTGACAGGGCGTGATGCACGCGTCCCTGTCCCTTGACGACTCGTGTCTTGTGTTCGTCCCCGTCGGGGCAAATCGGGAAAAGTGTCATGAGTTACTATTACAAGAAATACGAATGGTCGGCGTTCACCGAGGCCGACCTGCTGAAGAACGGCAAGAACGGCTGCGACTTCGGCAAGGGCGACAGCTTCGTCGCCGGGTCGCCCACCACGACCATGTCGACCTATGACAACGATTCCAAGCTGTCCGGCGGCGATTGCTGGTGGTGGCAGACCTATGCCGAGGACAGCTCGGGCCAGGACGGCTATGTCAACGGCTGCCGCGTCGGCTGCCAGATGTATGCCGAACAGTACCACACCCTGAAAGGGTCCGACGGCAAGACCTATTACCTGCTGGAAATCAAGATCGAGGGTCATGATTCCGCCGGCGCCGGCAACGGCTATTTCACCTATTACGGCGCTCAGCCCCCGGCCGGCACCACCCTGACCGTGACCGGCACCTGCAGCGTGGACGGGTCGTGGATCGACTATTCCTGCCTGGGCGCAGGCAAGACCGCCCCCCCGAACACGCCCCCGACCTTCACCAACATCCCCGCCAACGGCATCTTCTGCGTCAACGAGAACACCAAGCTGGTGATCGACCTGAACGCATCCGACAAGGATTGCGACGCGCTGTCGTTTTCCATCGCGGGCGGGGCCGACGGCTCGAAATTCACCATCGACGCCAAGACCGGCGTGCTGTCCTTCGTGACCGCGCCCGACTATGAAAAGCCGACCGACAGCGACGGCAACAACAGCTACAAGGTGATCGTGCAGGTCGCCGACGGCAAGGGTGGCGTCACCGCCAAGGAACTGACCGTCAACGTCTGCGACGTCAAGGAAGACGCGCCCAAATGCGTGGTCATCGAAGCCGAGGACATGAAGCTGTCCTGCTATACGGTGAAATGCGCGACCTCGGCCTCGGGCGGGGAATACATCTCGCTGGCAAGCTCGTATTTCGGGGCCAGCGGCAGCGCCTCGACCACCTTCGCGGGCGCCTCGGGCCAGTACGACCTGGCGCTGCGCTATTGGGACACCACCGGCGACGGCAACATCAAGGTCTATGTCAACGGCACCCTGGCCGGGACCGTGCGCCTGAACGCCAATGACAGCGCCTGGCACGACATCACCCTGGAAGACCTGAACCTGAAGAAGGGCGATGTCATCACCCTGAAGGGCGACGGGAAAAGCTGCGAAACCGCGATCATCGACAAGCTCAAGATCTGCCCGTCCGAACCCGAGCCGGTCAAGCCGGGCGCCCTGGAAGGCCGTGTCTTCGTGGATGCCAACAAGGACGGCATCGACAACGGCGAAGCGGGCGTGGGCGGCGTGACCGTCCAGCTGCTGAACGCGGCGGGCACGGTCGTGGCGACCGTCGTCACCAATGCCGACGGTTCCTATCGCTTCGACGGTCTGACCCAGGGCAACTACTCGGTGGTCTTCCCGACCGAGGTCGACGGCAAGGTCCTGACCGACGCCAACGTGGGCACCAACGACGCCATCGACAGCGACGCCAACGTGACCACCGGCCAGACCGGCAGCTATGCCGTCACCTCGGGCAACATCACCAAGGACGTGGACGCGGGCATCAAGGATCCCGGCACCGCCGCGATCGAGGGCCGCATCTTCGTGGATGCCAACGACAACGCCGTCGACAATGACGAGGCGGGCGTCGCGGGCGTGACCGTCAAGCTGCTGAACGCGGCGGGCGTGGTGATCGCCACGACCGTCACGCAGGCCGACGGTTCCTATCTGTTCGACGGGCTGAACGCGGGCGATTATGTCGTCGAGTTCCCCAAGACCGTGAACGGCCTGGTGCTGGTCAACGCCAATGTCGGCAGCGACGACACCATCGACAGCGACGCCAGCACCGCCACGGGCCGCACCGGCACGATCAGCGTGGATGTGGGCGAAACCTCGGCCGACAACGACGCGGGCCTCAAGGATCCGGCGACGGCCAGCATCGGCAACTTCGTCTTCCTGGACGCCGACAAGGACGGTGTGCAGGACACGGGCGAGGCGGGCGTCGCGGGTGTCACCGTCACGCTGTACGACGCGGCGGGCCTGGCCATCGCCACCACCGTGACCAACGCGGCAGGCGGATACCTGTTCAGCGGGCTGAAGGCGGGCACCTATACCGTGGGCTTCACGGAGAAGGCGGGCTACGACTTCACCACGGCCAATGTCGGCAACGACGCGACCGACAGCGACGCCAATGTCGCGACCGGCCGCACCGCGCCGATCGTTCTGGCCGTGGGCGAGGCGAACCTGACCGTGGACGCGGGCCTGGTGGTCGAGAACGTCGCCCCCGACGCCAAGGACGACGCGGCCGGCACCTGCGCCACCGTCGCCAAGACCGTGGATGTCCTGGCCAACGATACCGACGCCAATGGCGATGCGCTGACCATCACCCATGTGGACGGCCATGCCATCACCGATGGCGGCGCTGCGGTCGACGTGGACGGCGTCTCCGTGTCGCTGGTCGGCGGCAAGCTGGTGATCGACGGATCGGCGGCCTATGCCGACCTGCTGATCGGCCAGAAGGCGCAGCTGGACATCAGCTATACCGTGTCCGACGGCAAGGGCGGCTTCGACACCGCCAACCTGGACATGGACTTCTGCGGCGCCAAGAACACGCTGGACACGATCAAGGCCAGCCTGCCCACGGACGGGACGCTGGTGGTGAACTTCAGCAACACGTTCGACGGCAGCTTCGGAACCGTGACGATTTCGGGCACCGGCGATGACCGCTTTGATGGCCAGTCCTTCGATATCGCCTATTGCGCAGCGGTCTATCTGCCGATCGGAACAGGTGTAAGCGTTCCTTACAACATGTATCTGGCAACCGCAGACTCGGTTCCGACCGGTACCATCCAACATCCGGAAAATCTGGACATGGTGAACTGGATCCTGAACCAGGACTTCGGTTCGAAGAACAACGGCGACGGCGCGGGCCAGACCTATACCGAGGCTGAAATCCAGGGCGCCATCTGGGGCCTGACCGACAACATCGTCTTCGTCAATGCTGGGCAAGGCACCAATGCCAATGCGCAGGAAATCTACAACCTGGCCCTGGCGAATGGCGAAGGCTTCGTTGCAGAGGAAGGCGATATCGTCGGCCTGATCCTGGATCCGACCCCTGCCGCCGAAGCCGCAGGCAACAAGCAGCCCCTGATCATCGGCGTCGAATGGGAAGATCTTGCCCAGGATTGCCTGTGCTACTAACCTCTCCGGGTGTGCCGCCTTCGCGGCGGCACATTCTTCATTCCGGCTGTCCAAGCGTCGGAATCGGGATCGTCGATGGATGACGGTCTTGTTCACAGTATGACGGCGACTTGGACCGCCGTCCGTTTTTCGGAGTTCGAACCATGAAGAAATTTGCTCTTGCCGCTCTGTCGACCGTCGCCGCCAGCAGCGCCGCCTTCGCCAACTTCACCGGCGGTACCCCCCCGACCGCCGTCCCGGAAATCAGCGCCCTGGAAGGCACCGCGGCGATTGCCGCCCTGGCCGCCATCGTTCTGCTGACCTGGGAACGCCGCCGCCGCGCGCACTGATCGCTTGCATTCTAGCGACCTGATGCTTGACAGGCCCGCCCCTTGGCGGGCCTGATCCGTTTTGTTCCCGTCCCTGGTTTCCTGGAAAAATGACCGACAGCCGCGCCCTTCCGTCCCGCCTGCCCGTGGCGCCCCTGGCCCTGGCCGCCCTGCTGATCCTGGCCCAGGTCACGATCATCGGCCTGACCTTCAAGCACGGGATCGAGTTCCGCTGCCTGGACAACTGGCCGCCCCGCGCCTGCCAGACCGCCAGCCGGTCGCTGGCCGCGCTGTATTGCGTGATCGCCGCCGTTGGGCTGTTCGCCCTGCTGCGCCCGGCGCTGTTTCGCGACCTGCTAGCGCGGGCGGGCCATGACATGCGGCCCTTGGGCCTGAACCTGGCGGGCTTCGCCATCGCCATGCTGCCCGCGCTGTTCATGCGCCAGGGCCAGGGCGCGGCGATGCTGGTCCCGGCCTTTGCCGCCTGGATCCTGGGCATGGCGATGATCCTGGGGGGCATTCTGGGCTGGCTGGCGCCGCGCGTCCTGTGGCGGCGGTTCGCGGCCCAGGCGGGCGTCACGCTGGTCGTGGTGATGGCGGCGGGCGCCGCCGCCCCGGTGCTGGCGATGCGGCTGCAACCCCTGTGGCAGCTGGACGGTATCGCCGGGGCGACCTTCAGCGCCGTCCGCTGGCTGGTCGGCGCGCTTGGATACGACGTGATCGCCGATCCGGTGGCCAGGCATATCGGCGCGGACGGATTCATGATCTCGGTCGCGCCGGTCTGTTCCGGGATCGAGGGCATCGCCCTGGTGACGATCTTCGTCACGCTGTATCTGTGGCTGTTCCGCCAGGAACTGCGCTTTCCCCGCGCGCTGCTGCTGTATCCGCTGGGGATCGCCGCCAGTGCGGCGCTGAACGTGGTGCGCATCGCCGCCCTTCTGGTCCTGGGGATCGAGGGGCAGCCCGAGCTGGCCGTGGGCGGGTTCCACAGCCATGCGGGCTGGGTGATGTTCACGGCCGTGGCGCTTGGCATCATCGCCGTCGCGCGCCGGGTGGCCTGGTTCAACCGCGCCCCGGCCCCGGCCGCCGTGTCCGCGCCGCTGCCGCCGCTGCGCCGCGACCCGGTGGCGGCGCGCATCCTGCCCTTCGCGGTCTTCATGCTGACCGCCGTGCTGGCCCCGGCGATCAGCACCAATCCGGCGATGTTCTATCCGATCCGGGTGATCCTGCTGGCGGCAAGCCTGGCCCTGGTCTGGCCGGCGCTGCGGGGGATCGCCTGGCGGATCTCTCCGCTGGCCTGGGTCGCGGGGGCGGGGATCGGCCTGATGTGGGTGGCGATCCCGGTCGCGCCCTCGGACGCGGCGCCGCCTTATGGCGCGCTGACCGGGGCGATGGTGGCGCTGTGGTTCGTGTTCCGCGGCATCGGCACCGTCCTGCTGGTCCCCCTGGTCGAGGAACTGTTCTTCCGCGACTATCTGGAAACCCGGCTGCGCGGCGCGGCCATCGATGCCCCGGCCCCCCTGTGGCGCAATGTGCTGGCCATCGCCGTGACGGCGGGCCTGTTCGCCGCCCTGCACGACCGCTGGGCCGAGGCGTTCGTGGCGGGCGTGGTCTTTTCCCTGCTGGTCCGCCGCACCGGCCGCATCGCCGACGCCATCGCCGCCCATGCGGCCGCGAACCTGATCGTCTTCGCCGTGGCGGCGGCGACCGGGAACCTGGCGATCATCTGATTGTTTTCCGGCCTGCCGGATGCTATCTATCTAGCCAGGAAGCTAGACAGGTACGATCATGTGGACCTTGCAGGATGCCAAGAACCGCTTTTCGGCGGTGGTGGATGCCGCCCTGGCGGGACAGCCGCAACAGGTGTCCCGCCGCGGCAAGCCCGCCGTGGTGGTCCTGTCGATGGCCGAATACGACCAGATGCGGCAAGCCGTGGAAAGCCGGCGCGGCAGCTTTCTGCAACATCTGCTGGACTTTCCGGGGCTGGACGACGGATCCCGTCCCTTGGCGCGCCCGCGGGATGTCGATTTCTGAATGCTGATCCTGGACACCAACGTGGTCTCGGCCCTGCGCCGCCCGGATCGCAGCCCGCAGGTCGTGGCCTTCCTGGCCGCCCAGCCCGAGGACAGCCTGTTCCTGTCCGTCATCACCCTGGGCGAGATCGAGCGCGGCATCGCCCGGCAAGAGGTCCGCAATCCCGGTTTCGCCGCGGATCTGCGGGCCTGGGCCAACCGGACCCAGACCCTGTTTCAGGACCGCCTGCTGCCCTTCGGCATGGCCGAGGCGCGGATCTGGGGCGCCCTGTCGGCGCGGATCGGCCATGACGGCGCCGATTTGCAGATCGCGGCGACGGCCCTGGCCCATGGCGCCACGGTCGTCACCGGCAACGCCGCCGACTTCCGCCCGACCGGCTGCCGGATCCACGATCCCTTCGGCTGACAGGGATCGGCACAGGGAGGGGATCAGCGCAGGAAGCTGAAGCTGCGGTTCACGCCCAGATAGACCCGTTCCTCGTCGTCGCGGGTGCCGTCGCTGTCCTTGCTGCGGATCACGTTGGCGCCCGCGACCAAGGAAAAGTCGTTGGGCAGCGCGCGGCTGTAATCCAGCCCGAAGGAAACCGAGCGCGCATCCTCTCTGTCGCCCGATTGCACCTCGCTTTCGCGATAACGGATATTGGCGGCGATGCTGGACACGGCCGAGATCTGGCGGCTGTAATTGGCGGTGATGTCGGTGTTCAGCGCCTCGTCGCCGTCGTTGTCGGTGACGGCCGCCCGGCGCAGCGACGCCTGCACCTGCGACATTTCGGTAAGCTTCTGGTTGTAGGCGATCTGGAAGATCGGGTCGTAATTGTCCTGGAACCGCGTCACGCCGACCTGGCCCGTCAGGGTGAAGCGGCGCAGTTCCAGCGTCCGGCCGATGTTGAAATTCTCGCGCCGCCCGGCGGTGCCGGGATCGGATCCGAAGGACAGCGACCAGTCCCCCAGGGGCCGCGACCGGGTCAGGCCCAGGCGCAGCGACGGGCCTTCGGCCTGTTCCACCGTGCCGTCGCCTTCCTCGCGCCGGATATGGGTGCGGGCCAGTTCGACATCCAGGTTGGTCAGCTTGTCCACCTGCAGGGACGCGCCCACGCCATAGCGGTCGGACCGGCTGTCGTTGACCTCGCCGTCGGTGCGGCTGGCCTCGGCCAGGATGCGGGCGCGGATCAGCGGCGTGGGTTCCAGATAGAAGGCCACGTTGCCGCTGCGGGTCTCGTTGTCGTCCAGGTCGGGATCGGTGGTGCCGCTGTAATCGCGCCTGATCCAGGAAAGGCCGAATTCGCCGCCCAGCTTGGCCTCGCGCCCGAAGACATAGGTCAGGCGGGCATCGGTCTGCGCCACGCGACCGCCGTCCAGGGTGACGAATTCGTTGCTGAGATCGTCGAACAGGATTTCCTCGTCCAGGTCGTTCTCGCGATAGCCCAGTTCCGCCTCGATGGCGGAATTGCGGGCACCGCGCCGCAGCAGCAGCCGGGCCTGCGGATCGCCCAGGGCGAAGGACTTGTCCTCGTCGGGATCGTGCAGCCGGAAGGGCGCGGACAGCGAGAACTGGATCGTCTGGACGCGGCTGCCGGTGCGCAGGTTCAGGTCCAGCGGCGTGATGCCGATCAGGTCGCCGTCTTCCACCGCGATCTGCTGGCCGATGGTCAGCCGCGCCTCGGGGGCGGAAGGGTCGGTTTCCTGGGACTGCGCGCCAAGCGGCAGCAGGGCCAGAAGCCCCGCGAGGCCCGCCGCAGTCGTCGTTGCCGTCCCGCGCCGCATCGTCGTCACTCGAACAGGCCGCGTTCGGGGACGATGATCACGTCGCCTTCGGCCAGCACGGGATCCATGTTCATGCCCGCGCCGCGCATGATCGCGGCATAGTTCACGGTGATCACCTGCCCCGGCATCGAGGCGCGGCGCAGCTGGATGCGCTTGGTCGCGGCAAAGGGCGTCAGCCCGCCCGCCTGGGACAGGGCCTGCAGGAAGGTGGTGCCCGGCGGGACCGCCTTGGCGCCCGGCGCGCTTGCCTCGCCCATGATATAGATGTTGACCACCGCGTCCTCGACCGGGGCGGCCGGTTCGATCAGTGGGGTGGCGGTCACGAAGACCGTGGGCGGGGACGCCAGGACGCCCGCAAGGGCCTGGCTGATCCGGCTGCCCACCGCCGCGGGCGACTGGCCCGCAACCCGGATGCTGCCCGCATAGGGAAAGTCGATGGTCCCGCCCGGCAGCACCACCAGCGTGCGGTTCAGCGATTCATCCTCCAGCACCTCGACCGTCAGGCGGTCGCCGGACTGGATGCGGTATTCCTGCGCCAGGGCGGCGCGGGGAAAGGCCAGCGGCAGCGCTAGCAGCGCGGCCAGCATGAAACGCAGCAGGATCGTCATGGGTCAGTCCTTCAACACTGTTTCCCGTCGGGGGCGCATCGCGGCGCATGTCCGTCAGGGTTTGCTTGTTACCACAATGCCATGAGCCAAAAGTGAACGGAGAGAAAAATTCGCCCCCCTGTCACCCCGGGATCACAGCCGCCGCCCGTCAGTTGGTGGCCTGGCCCGCCGCCGGGGCGGCATCGCCTGAGGGTTCCCCCGCCGTGCCGCCGGCCGTCCCTCCGGTCGTTCCATTGGAGGCCGCCTCCCCCGCCTGGGCGGGGGCGTTCAGCCGGGCCAGGGCCTCGCGCGCGGCGGTGATCGACTGGCCTTCCTGGCCTTCGGGCAGCATTTCCAGGCCCTTTTCCAGCTGCGCCTTGGCGGCGTCGGTCTTGCCCAGGGCGGCCTGGACCACGCCCAGGTGCAGCTGCACCACGGCATCCTGGGTCAAGGCGGCGGCGGCGCCTTCCAGATAGGGCAGCGCGGCGGCGCTGTCGCCGTTCAGATGCTGGATCCAGCCATAGGTATCCATGAAGGGCGGCACGGTGGTGTCCTTCAGCCGCCGCGCCACGGCCGAGGCGCGCGCCACCGCCGCCGGATCGTCGGATTTCCAGGTCGCCAGCAGGCTTGCCAGGTTGTTGGCCACGATGATCGAGGTCGAATCGCGCGCGTAAAGCTGGTCATAGATGGCGATGGCGCCGTCGATGTCGCCCTCGCGTTCGGCCAGCCCGGCCTTGGACCACAGCAGGTCGGGATTGTCGGGAAGGGCCGCCAGGCCCTGTTCGGTCAGGGTCCGGGCCTCGTCCAGCTTGCCTTCCTGCGTCGCCAGCCGGATCAGCGCCAGGTGGGGCGGCAGGTCGTCGGGCTTTTCGGCGATCAGCGCGGTGAAGATCTCGCGCGCGGCGGGCAGGTCGTTGTTGGCCGCCTGGGTCATCGCCAGGGCCATGCGCGCGGCGCGGCTTTCGGGGTCGGCGGCGACCATGTCCTGCGCCAGTTTCAGCGCGGCGGGCGCCTGGCCCGAGGCAAGCTGCGCGCGGATCAGGCTCAGCTTGGCGCCGATATCGGCGTCGGCCGCATTGGCCTGCTGTTCCAGATAGGCAAGCGCGGCGGCCTCGCCCTCCTGGTTGGCGAGGCGGGCCAGATCCAGCCGGTCGGCGGCGGCCGTGGCCTGGTCGGTGCCGATCTCGCGCAGGCGGGTGATCACGCCTTCGGCGCGCGGCAGGTCGGGCATGGACAGATAGATCCGGCCCAAGGCCCCCAGCAGGTCCAGGTTGTCTGGGGTCCGGCGCAGGGCGGGCAGGATCGCGTCCTCGGCCGGGCGCCAGCGTTCCTCGGACATCAGCCGGTCCGCCAGGCGCAGCGTCTCGGCCGGCGCGTTGTTCGACGCGGCCGCCGCCTGCGACAGGTAATCGCGCGCCAGATCCGGCTCGCCCGCCCGGTCATAGGCGTCGGCCATCAGGCTCATCGCCTCGGCGTCCTGGGGGGCCTGGTCCAGGACCGAGCGCAGCGACAGAACCGCGTCGTCCGCCCGGTCTTCCTGGATGTCCCAGGCGGCCTTGATCTTCAGCGCGCCGGGATGACTGGCGTTCTGGGCCAGAACCTCGTCGACCTGGGCGCGCGCGCCCGCCGCGTCGCCGGTTTCCACCAGCATCCGGGCCAGCTGGACCTTCACGTTCAGCGAGGTTTCCGTGGGTTCGGTCACGCCGTCCAGCACGGAGCGGATCTCGGCGATCGCCTCGGCCTGCTTGCCGTCGCGGAAATCGAAGCCCGCGCGCAGGGTGCGGAACAGCAGCGGATCGCCGCCCTCGGCGATGATGCGGTCCAGCTCGGCGCGGGCGGCATCCGCGCCGCGCTGCATCTCGACGAATCGGACCAGGTCGGCGCGCGGCGCGGGATCGTCGGCGGGCGCGGCCTCGGCCAGGTCGCGCAGGAAGGCCTCGGCGCGGTCGGGCTGGTTCTCGGACATGTAGAACCGGACCAGATCGGCCTTGGCCTGGTCGTTGTCGGGGAATTTCGCGATGGTGGCGCGCAGATGCGCCTCGATCGCGGGCTTGTCCTGGCGTTCCGCCAGAAGCGCCAGCCGCTGCGCATAGCGTTGCGGATTGTCGGGTTGCAGTTCCAGCAGGCGCGCGGTCAGCCGGTCGGCCTCGTCCAGATCCCTGGCATTGGCCGCCCGGTCCAGCAGGATGCCCATCAGCATCGGATCGTCGGGCCGGGTCTGGGCCATCCGGGCCGCTTCCTCACCCAGCGAGGCGCGGGCCTTGTCGTCCTCGGCCAGGGTGGCCTCGCGATAGCGGCGGGTCAGGTCCAGCACCTGCACATCCGGGTCCTGGGGCGCGATTTCCTGGGCGCGGGTGGCGTGGCGGACGAATTCGTCGGCCTGCTGGCTGTCGAAGGCCAGCCGCGCCAGGGCGATGCGGGTCGCCAGGTCGTCGGGATATTGCTCGGCCAGCCGCAGGTACTGGCTGTAAGCCTGGCCGATGTCGCCCTGGGCGCGATAGGTGTCGGCCAGGGTCTTGCGGGCCTCGTAATGGGTGCCCTCGATGTCGAAGACGTTGCGGAACTGCACGATGGCGCGGTCCACGTCGCCCTGCTCCAGCAGCTGCAACCCGGACTGGTAATATTCCTCGGCCTTTTCGGCCGATGTCTTGCAGCCGGCCAGCGACAGGCCCAGCCCCAGGGCCAGGGCCGTGGACAAAAGGAAACGCGCGCCCCGGCGGGGGGAAAGGCGGCTGGAGGAAACGTCGGCAGTCATGATGAAACACGGTCTCGCGGCTTGGGCGCGGCGGGCGGCGTTCTGACGGCCGCCGCGGGGAACACGCGACCTTAGTACCCGGTGCCGCGCAGAACGACCATCACTGTGCGCACCAAAATCTTCAGGTCAAGCCAGCCGGACAAATCCCGATGATATTCTTCGTCATAGCGGACGCGGGCCACGAATTCCGATTCGTTGCGCGCCGAGATCTGCCACAGCCCGGTGATTCCCGGCCGCAGGCGGTAATAGGCCCGCCCGTAATACAGATGCCGCTGGCCCACCATCATCGGGCGCGGGCCGACCAGCGACATGGTGCCGTTCACCACGTTCAGAAGCTGCGGCAGCTCGTCCATCGAGGTCTTGCGCAGCAGCCGCCCGACGCGCGTGACGCGCGGATCGCGCTTCAGCTTCTGGGTGCTGTCCCATTGGTGCCGGGCCTCGGGATCCTGGTCCAGATGCGCCTTGAGATGGCTTTCGGCGTCCACCACCATGGTGCGCAGCTTCCAGATGCGGAACACCCGGCCGCTGCGGCCCAGGCGCTTCTGCACGAAGAAGGGATTGCCGCCGTCGCAGGCCACCAGCAGCGCCATCAGCAGGATCAGCGGCACGGTGACGGGGGCGGTCAGCAGGATCAGCAGGGTTTCGAAGGCCCGCTTGGCGCCGTTGCGGTAAAGGCCACGGTCCCGGTCGCTGTCGCTGTCGGGAAAGCCTACATCCGGCAGCACGAGATCGGGTTTGAAGTCGGTCATACGCGTATTGATCGTCAAAATTCCCTCCATCGAGGAAACAACCATGAAAAAAATGCCCCGAGGCGCGGGGCGGACTTTCGGCGCGGTCCCTGGCAGCCAACCCGCTGCGGAAACGCCATCCCCGTGAACAAGGCCACGCTAGCACGCCGCAGCGGCGATCTGAATGTTTAGATTAAAAATTAGTTAAATTTTGACGCGTTTTTGCCGACTCCTCCGGACGTTCGGCGGCATTGCGCCATCTTGGATGGCAAGACCGTGTGGGAGTGCAATCGAGGGTTGAAATCCCCGCCGCTTCTGCCCCTGGCCGACCCGACTCAGATGATTTGTCCTCACTTTTAGGCAATCGGCCGGGCGCGGCGGGGCGCCGGACTGGCAAATGCCTGTCCGGGCGGGTATATCGTCCTCATCTTTCCCGGAGCGCGCCCGTTTGAGCCAGTTCTATCTTGATCATTACGGCTTTTCGGTCCGTCCCTTCTCGATCCTGCCGGATCCCGCCATGCTGTTCTGGTCGGACCGGCACAAGAAGGCCTTCGCGGTCCTGGAATACGGGTTGATGACCCGCGCCCCCCTGACCGTCGTCACCGGAGAGGTGGGGGCGGGCAAGACCACGCTGATCCAGGCCCTGCTGCGGCGCACCGGCCCCGACATGCGCATCGGCCTGATCTCGAACGCGCGGGGCGACCGCGGCGACCTGCTGCGCTGGATCCTGAACGCCTTCGACATCGCCCCCCCGCCGGGGGCCGATTACGTCGACATGTTCCAGACCTTCCAGGATTTCGTGCTGTCCGAATACGCGGCGGGCCGGCTGGTGGTGCTGATCTTCGACGAGGCGCAGAACCTGGGTGCCGACACCCTGGAAGAGCTGCGGATGCTGACCAACATCAATTCGGGCACCGACGAATTGCTGCAACTGGTCCTGCTGGGCCAGCCCGAGCTGCGCGACATCATCACCCGCCCCGAACTGCGCCAGTTCGCCCAGCGGGTCAGCGCGACCTTCCACCTGGGCAGCTTCGACCCCGACACCTCGGCCGCCTATATCCGCCACCGGCTGCAGAAGGCCGGCGGCACGGGACAGGAAATCGACGCCGCCGCGATGGCCCGCATCCATGCGGAAGCGCGCGGCGTGCCCCGGATGATCAACAAGATCGCCGACCTGGCCCTGGTCTATGGCGCGGCGGCCGACCGCAAGACCGTCGGCGCCGACATCGTCGACGAACTGATCCGCGACGGGCTGATCCTGACGGCAGCCCCGGAACCCACCCTGCCCGAACCCGCCCCTGCCGACCGCCCGGCGCGGCTGGTCCTGGCCCATGAGCAAGAGGTCAAGCGGGACGCGACATGATCGACCTGCGATTCTACTGGTCCCTTCTGATGCGGCGCCTGCCGGTGATGCTGGCGCTGCTGATCATCTGTTCGGTCTTCGGCGCGGTCTGGGCGATCCGCGCGCCGTCCACCTATTCCACCTCGGCCCGGCTGCTGGTGGAAAACCCGCGCATCCTGGAAAGCCGCGACACCAGTGCCGATTCCGCCAATGAGATGCTGCAGGTGATCGAACAGCAGCTTCTGACCCGCGCCAACCTGATCGACGTGGCCAACAAGCTGCATGTCTTCGGCCAGGACAGCACGCTGAGCGTGGACGAAAAGCTGGACGAGATGCGCGCCAACACCCGCATCACCCGGACCGGCGGGCGGGACGAGGCGACGATGATGCTGGTCAGCTTCACCTCGCAGGATCCGCGCACGGCCGCCGCCGTGGTCACCGAATTCACCACCCTGATCCTGGGCACCAACACCCGCAACCGCGTGGGCCTGGCCGAGAACCGGCTGGCCTTCTTCCAGCAGGAGGTCGACCGGCTGGGCCAGGATCTGGATGCGCAGAACGCCCGGATCCTGCAATTCAAGCGCGAGAACTCGGCCGCGCTGCCGGAAAACCTGCAATACCGCCAGGATCGCCAGTCGCTGCTTCAGGAACGCGTGGCCCGGCTGGAAAGCGACCTGGCCGTGTTGCAGGCGCAGCGGTCGGAAATGGTGCGGCTGTTCGAGCAGACCGGCAACGTGCCCGCGAATGCCACGCCCCAGACCCCCGAGGAACAGCAGCTTGCCGCCCTGCGGGCCGAGCTGAGCGGGGTTCTGGGCGTCTATGCCGAGGACAGCCCCCGCGTCCGTGCGCTGAAGAACCGCATTGCCAATGCCGAACGCGCGGTCCAGGCGCAGGGGGTGCCCGCCGACACCGGCAATACCGGCAATTCGCTTCTGGACTTGAACCTGTCCCAGATCGACAGCCGCGTGACCATGCTGGAAAACGAACGCGCGCAGGCCGGGCAGGAACTGGAAGACCTGTCCGCCTCGATCAGCGCCACCGCCGCCAATGCCATCGCGCTTGGCGCCCTGGAACGCGACCAGCAGAACATCCAGGCCCGCTACAACGCCGCGGTGGCCAGCCTGGACCAGGCCCGGCAGGTCGAGCGGGTCGAAACCTCGGCCCAGGGGCAGCGCATCACCGTGATCGAGGCGGCCAGCGTGCCCAGCCAGCCCTCGGGCCCGAACCGCAAGAAGATCGCCCTGGCGGGCATCGGCCTGGGCCTGGGCCTGGCGGGCGGGTTCTTCGTGCTGATGGAGCTGTTGAACAACACCATCCGCCGCCCGGCCGAATTGCGGTCGCGCTTCCAGGTCACGCCCCTGGCGGTCATCCCCTTCATCGAGGGGCGGCGCGAACGGCGCCACCGCCAGGCGCTGCTGCTGGCCGCGATCCTGGCGGTGGTGATCATCATCCCCCTGGGATTGTGGGGGCTGCACACGCAATACATGCCGCTGGACATCCTGGCGCAGAAGATCGTCACCCGGCTGGGCCTGGGCTGAGGCGCGAAGGAAAGTCCGTCATGGAAAAGCTGCAAGCCGCCATCGAGATCGCCCGCAAGAAGCGCGAGGCCGAACGCGGGGCGCCCCTGTCCCCCGCCTCGTCCCTGTCCCCGTCTTTCGCGGCATCCCCGGATGCCGCGATCCCCGCGCCGGTCCTGGATCCCGATGCCCGCTGGCAGGCGCTGCCGGAAATCGGCCTGGATCCCGCCGCCTTGATCCGGTCGCGCATCCTGTCGCAAAGCGCGTCCCAGGAATCGACGCCCTTCGACGTCCTGCGCACCAAGATCCTGTACCAGATGCGCCAGAACGGCTGGCGGCGTCTGGCCATCACCTCGCCCCTGCCGAGATGCGGCAAGACCACGACGGCGGTGAACCTGGCCCTGGCGCTTGGCCGCCAGCCGGAACTGCGGTCGATGCTGTTCGACTTCGACCTGCGCGGGCCCTCGGTCGCCGGCAAGCTGGACCTGCCGCAGCCGCCCTCGATCGCGCCCCTGCTGCGCGGCGACCGCGATTTCGCCGACCACGGGCAACGGATCGGCCCGAACCTGGCCCTGGCCCTGTCGGGCGAGGCGCAGACCGACCCGACCCGGCTCTTGATGGCCGAGGCCACCCGTGACACACTGGCCCGGATCCAGGGCGATTACGCGCCCGACATCATGATCTTCGACCTGCCCTCGATCCTGATCGGCGACGATGCGCGGGCCTTCCTGCAGCATGTCGACTGCGCCCTGATCCTGGCCCGCGCCGACCAGACCCGCTATGGCGATTTCGACAGCTGCGAACGCGAGGTCGGCGAATACACCAATGTCCTGGGCGTGGTGCTGAACGGCTACCGCCACGGCGGCGGGATGGCCGATGCCGAGGGGGGGAGCGCCTGAGAGCCAGGCGGGGCCTGCCTTATTTGTATTCGATCAGCCCCGCCTGCCGGCCCGTCAGCCGCTTCAGCCGGAATTCCAGCACCCCAAGCGCCTCGGGCAGCTTGCCCAGGGTGGTAAAGACCGCCCGCAGCAGATCTCCGTCGCGGCGCCACAGCCGGACGACCTGAAGCGGCCAGGCCAGCAGCAGCGCCAGCAGCAGCGGATGGACGAACACCGCCCCCAGGATCGCGGCCAGCGGGATGCCCAGGCCCCAGGCCAGGGCGCGGCGGGTCTGCGCGACATTGTGCCGTTCCGGCGCCCGCCCGTGCAGGGCCGCGCCCAGGGCATAGGAATAGCCCGCCCGCCGGGTCCGCCGCCACCATTGCCCGAAGCGGTGCATGGCCGCGTCGTGGCGCGCCATCTCGGCGTCCAGGCGCCAGATCTGCCAGCCCGCCCGGCGCAGGCGCAGGCACAGTTCGGGCTCCTCGCCCGCGATCAGGGCCGGGTTGAAGCCGCCGGCCTCGTGGAAGGCCCCGGCCCGGATCAGGGCGATGCCGCCGCAGGCGCCGATCTGCCCGACCGGGGTGTTCCATTCGTGGTCGATCAGCCGGTTGTAGAGCGATGCCTCGGGGGCGATCTCGCGCAGCCGGCCGCAGGCCACCGCCGCCTGCGGGTTGTCCGTCAGGAACCGGGACGCCAAGGGTAGCCAAGCGGGATCCAGGACGCAATCGCCGTCGATGAACTGGATATGGTCCGCGGGCGGCCCCGCCAGGGCGGCAACTCCGGCATTGCGCGCCCGCGCCGCCGTGAAGGGGCGGGCCATGTCCAGCCGCACCACCGTCACGCCCCGTGCGCGGGCCTGGGCGACGCTGTCGTCGGTGGACCCGGAATCGACGTAGACGATCTGCCGGAACCCGGCGGCCAGCAGGCTGTCCAGGCAGCGGACCAGCCGCTGGCCCTCGTTGCGGCCGATGGCCACGGCATCGGTCACGGCATCGTCTGTCACGGGCATGCCGCCGCCTCCTGCCGCAAGGCGGCCGCCTGCGCCGGATGGCGGCGCGTCTGCCGGGTATAGGCGCTGCGGCGGACCGGCTCCGCCGGGCCGGGCTGGCCCGCCGGGTCGGCGACGCGGCCCAGTTCCAGCCGTCCTGCCAAGGCTCCGGCCAGAAGCCATGTCACCGGGGTCAGGGTCGCATTCGGGATCAGGTCGATCATGTTGGCCGTCAAGGCCATGGTCAGGCCGGCCGTCGCCGGGGTCAGGGCCAGCTGCTTCCAGCGCAGCCCCAGGAAGATCATCGGGATCAGCAGCAAGCCGAACTGGGCCAGGTACCCGATCCAGCCCTGGGTGCCGATGACGATCACCCAATAGCCGTCGGTGACGCTGAGATCCCTGCCCTCGGCGTCGAAGACCCGGTTGCGCCCCCAACCCCCCCAGCCGAAGGCCGGACGGTGATTGGCCTTGTCCAGCAGGATGTCCTCGTTGTCGAAGCGATAGCGCAGGGACGCTGCCCGGTCGGAATTAATGCCCTCGGCCAGGGTCAGCGCGGTGTCGGTGGGCACCAGGTCCGCCCCCCGCAGCATCGGAAAGACCAGCAGGGTCGCGGCCAGGACCGCAGCGCCGATGACCTGAAGGCGGACCGGCAGGAACAGGATCATCGCCCCCAGCAGCAGCCCGATGCCCAGGGCGCCGACCCCCTTGGCCAGGACCAGCGTCATGAACAGCCAGCCCGAGGCCGCAAGCCAGCGCATCCTGTCCTTGCCCGGACTGCTGCGCCACAGGGCCAGGGCGGCCAGGAAGGATCCGCAGAAGAAGATCGCCAGCCACAGCCCGTGGTGCAGGAAGACCACCGGGCGAAAGCCCCCGGCGCGGATGTGCTGCTTCCAGTCATGGGGGAAATAGCCATAGATGTTGCGGCTGAGCTGGGGCGAAAAGCGCACCTCGTACAGGGCGGGCAGCGAATAAAGCACCCCCGCCACGACCAGCCCGACCAGCAGGGTTCTTTGGGCATCGGGGTGGGCCAGGTACTTCCGCGCCAGCAGAAAGGGCAGCAGGGTGAACAGGGTGGTGCCCAGGAAGGATGCCGCATCATAGGGCCGCAGGGCGGGCAGGATCGTCGACCCGTATCGCAGCGCGTCGCCATTCGTCAGGACGGTGGCCACTGCCCCGGCCAGCATCATGATGAACAGGATCCGCACCACCCGGCTGCGCGGCCAAAGGCCCGGCAGCACCATGTCCGGCGCAAGGGCCTTGTGCGGCATCGGCCTGGCCATCGTCGCGGCGGCCAGGACCGCCGCCAAGGCCGGAATGGAATCCTTGTTCAGGCTGGGAACCGCCGGAAGCTCGATCGAGAAGTTCCCGGGCAGCAGCAGATAGGCCCCCAGGATGGCCGCCGTCACCGCCGCCGCAGGCGGCCGGCTGGCGAAAAGCCAGAATACCACAACAGGCCAGGACAGGACGGCAATCATCGAGATCATGGCTGCTTCCTGCCACAACCCGCCCGGCGAGGCCACGGGGATCTGCGCCGGCCATGGCCGTTCGGGATCCGGGCGGGTCTGAAAATTATTTAGGCTCAATCTGCTGATAAATAAATGGATTCTATCCTGGATTGATCGAATTTCGGAAACTTTCTCCCGGACAAGTCTCACGGAAACGGACATGCTTTCGAACGGCAGCCACATTGCCGGCTGGTTCATTGTTCGGAGCTTTCATGAGTATCAAATCCATATGCCTTGGCCTGGTCCTGGCAGCAGGGATCGGGGCCGCGCAGTCAGAGGCGGCGACCACCAGGAGTTACGACCTTTACCTGCGCTATGAGGGGACCGTTTTCACGGACTATGTGTTCTACGACCGCTGGAACAATCATGACGATTATTAAGGGGGCCATTATCCCCTAGAGGATCCGCTGGGTCTCGACGTTCCGAACCAGAAGTTCCGGGGCCTGGCCGTCGGCGACATTGTCCGGTTCATCGCCACGATCATATCTCCGGACAACCCGAACCAGGTCGTCACCCAATACGGCAACGGAGGACTTGCGCCCGTCTGTTCTATTGGCAAGACATCCTGCACAAACACGGAATGGGCCTCTCTTGGCGGCAGCCATGACGCCTTCGATATTCGCTATTCGGATCTCATCGTCATTTCCGGCAGCAAGCAGATAGGATCAACCTTCACCTACAGCCATTATTATCCGGGCGGTTGGACAAGCGATGACGGACGCTGGGATTATTACGCCTGGTACACGGATGCGAAATTCACCGTCGTGCAGATTGTCGACACGCCAGCCCCCGTCCCCCTGCCAGCAACTGCCGCCCTTCTGCCGCTTGGGGTCGGCGCCCTCGCGCTGATGCGAAGGCGCCGCCGTCTTCTCAGCTGACGGTCATCACGAGCTTTCCGCTGGTCAGGGCGACGCCTGCGGGCAGGGTTGCGCCGTTGTTGACGACGGCGACGCCCGGCCCGGTCAGGTCGTGGGTGCCGGCGGGCAGGCCGGTGGGCAGGACGATCTGCGCGGTGGCGGCCAGGGTGAGCGTGGCGGCTACGGTCGGCTCGACCAGCCCGGTGCCGATGGCGCCCGAGCGGAAGCGTTGCAGGGGGGCGATGCCGGATGCGCCCACGGTCGCGATCGTGACCACGGTCGGCGTATCGGTGCCGTTGGCCTCTCGCCTGGGGGCGACGGTGAAGGTCTCGCCCGCCTGGGGGGTGCCGACGACATCGGACAGCCAGATCCTGTAGTTGCCGCCGCGGTCATGGGTCCGTTCCACCCCGGCGATCCGGGCGGTGAAGCCGCTGACGGACCCAGTGACCGCCTTGCCGACATGGGCGTAGACATAGCGGATCCGCTCCATCCCGCTTTCGGAGGTGATCTCGATGCCCCGTTTGAACTCCAGCCGCCCCGCCACGGCCAGTGCCGCGGCGCCGGTCCCGTCCCAGCCCACCTGCGGGCGCAGCCCGTCGATGATCAACGATCGGGCCGTGCAATCCGGTCCCAGCAGCACCTGTCCCCCCCTGGCCACCAGGTCCAGGTCGGCGGCCGCGCCGGTCAGCGCCAGGCGCCCGCTGACCACCTCGGCCGACAGCGGCTGCGCGGCGCCGCCGATCCAGATTTGGCCCGCCAGACGGGTGAGGATCGTGCCCGCATCGGTGATCGTCCCTACATCCAGCCGTCCCGAGGTCATCTCCAGGACGCCCCCGCCCAGGGCCAGGGCCGCGACGCTGGCATTGACCGTCCCGAACCGCACGAAATGGCCGTCCAGGTCGGCGCTGTCAGCGACATGGGTGCCGGGCAGGTCTTTCGACGACCAGTTGCGGCGATTGTCCCAGCGGAAGCCGTCGAAATTCGGGTCGGGATAGAAGACCAGGTCCGCAGGCGCCGTGCGGGCGGGGATCGGAGAGCCGAAGCGGCTCTTGGTCCAGCGGATGTCCTCGCGCACGATGTCGCCGATACTGGGGGCAGCGGCCACATGGGCGACATATTCCGGGATGCTGGCCCACTCCTTGCCCAGCCTCTCACCGGCGCGGCGCCAGATCGTCGTCTTGTCCAGGATCGCGGGGGCCAGCCCGCCCACATTGCGGCTGGCCGCGCCCCATTTCCAGACCTGCGTGTCATCCGTCATCTTGGCGCTGGTGGACACCCCGTCGTTCCAGTTCACGGCCTTGTAGGCCTCGGCCGGATCGTCGGGGTTCTTGCCATGGGCGATGATGTTTCCGCCCATCGAGGACAGCGGGCCGTTCACGTCAAAGCCCCAGTCAAGCGCACCTTCCTCGTAGGCGACACGCTTGTAGCCCGCCGAATAAATCACGTTGTCGATCACGTTGTTGAACTGGCCGACGCCGCCGGTACTGTTGACCGCGGCGCCCAGGTTGTTGTCGACCAGCAGGTTGCCCTCAAGATGCAGGCCGGACCGCATCTGCACCCCGCAGGAAGACGACCGCGACAGCAGGTTGTTGCGGATCGTGATGTCGAAGGT
>NZ_JBQEOI010000013.1:0-78719 GCF_052045125.1 Paracoccus sp. 22332 | reverse complement strand
GGTAGCCCGGCGGCACCGAGAACGTCATCATCTTCGCAACCGTATCACGGGAGATGTTGAAGGCCTTCGCCGCCTGACGCTGGCTCATGCCCGCCGCGCAGGCCTGTCGAACCCTGAGATATAGTTCCACGCTGAAAATCCTCCCGCCCTCCCTGCTGTCGCAGAAAGGGAAAAGGTGGACGACTTTTACGCCGCCCGCAGCAGCTCCATGCCGCCGCTTCCGTGGCCTAATTTCTCACCGCCGTTCTCACCTCGGTCGATGGAGTTCTTCCGCGACACGACGCTAAGAGTCCTTAGCCGTCGTTCAGCCAGCCAAATTCTGACCGCCAGATATGGTGCTCTCAACTGCCCGCGCGATCATCTGGATACTTCCTATGACATCGATGGGTCCGTCATAGGTAATTGCGTTTCCAGGCATATCACGCAAGGACTTGCTTGGGGTTACGACCATCGTCAGGCCACCCGCCTGGTTGATTGCCGCAAGACCGCGCGATCCATCGTCAAGCGAACCCGCCAGCACGATGCCGATGATGCGCATGCCTCCAAACGCGGCCAAAGAGTTGAAAAGCAAATCGACAGTCCGGTTGCGGTGCGTCTGATCGGGATCAGATGTCACGGTGCCCATGGTCCGGGCGATCAAGGTCAGGTGGTTCGCCGGTTCGCCGATGTAGACGCGTCCAGGCCGAAGCCGCTCATCCTCATCGGCAACAATCACCGGCATGCGGCTGGATCTCTGCAGGACCTCCCGAAGCTGGCTGATGGCGGTCCATCGCCTGTGCAGGACGATCATCACCACGGCATCAAGACCGGACCATTCGTGCAGAAGATCACGCAGATCCTGAAGCCCTTCGCCACCAGAGGCGCCAACGGCAACTGTCCAAGGGAAATGTGTCTGCATCCCAGCACGCTATGCGATACTTGCCCACATAGCGAGCGGGAAGAAAAACACCTTGTCTGTCGAAGGCAGCTTCGTCCGCATAGCAATAATCTGCGCCAGATCTGTAGCTCGCGGTGTCCGGAAGGGATCGTTGACAGGACGGTCAGGGTACCCATGAACCGGCCCCTTGAAGATCAGCATTTGCTGGCGGAGCGAAATCTCAGATGAATGGTCCGATATGTTTTGCAGTGAGGGGGCGTTCAGTGTGACAGAGCGCTCCCTGCATCCAAGACTAGCACAGTAACGCTTTGAGCCCTTTGCAGACGGTCAGGCGAAGTGCCTATACACAAGGTCGGTTGGGTCTGGGCGAGGGGCAGTTCCGTCAAGAGTTGCCCCCAGCCGTTCCGCCAGCCTGCGCGAACGGTCATTCTGCGGGTCGACATAGCTGACCAGCGTGTTCAACCGCCCCACGGTCCTCGCCCAATCCCGTAAGGCAGAGGCGGCTTCGAACGCGTATCCACGACCCTCAGCTTCTGGAAAGACAAGCCAGCCGATTTCTTTTTCAGGGAAGAGCGGCCCGGAATTGATGCCGACTTGGCCAAGACAGGCGCGGGTATCCCGGTCCTCAAGCATCAATGCTCCAGCGCCGAATAGGTCCCACTGTGCATGATCCGCGCAGAACATGCCCCAAGCCACCTTCACAGAAAACGGCCCGCCCATGTATCGGGCGCGTTCCGACAGCATCAGCGCGGAATAAGGTTCCCAGTCATCCGCCGTCATCGGACGAAGCAACAGCCGTTCGGTGATAATCGTTGGGACTGTGGTCACTCGGAACCTCCTGAGCGTGAAGCACGACTAGCATCTGACCGGCAGCTTTGTCCGCATAGCTGCACCTGGGCTCAGCGAATCTCCGTGTTGTTCTTGGTGCGTCCGCCATCGAGCGCCCGATAGACCGTCATTCGGGACACACCCAGATCACGGGCGATCCGGGCCTTGGACATGCCGTCTGATGCGAGCTTTCGGATTTTCGCATCGTCTACTCGCTTTTCCCGTCCCTTGTAGACGCCCTTCCCCTTTGCCGCCTCGATGCCAGCGCGCTGACGATCACGAATGAACTTCAGCTCCATGTCGGCCACCATGCCAAGCACGGTGATGACCATCCTGCCCATGTCCCCGCCCGTGGTGACTTCGGGTTCAAGGACGCGGAGCGACGCCCCTTTGGCATCCAGTTCATGCACCAGGTTCAGCACGTCGCGTGTGGATCGGCCAAGGCGGTCGAGACGATGCACGACCAACTCGTCGCCCGCACGCAGGAACTCCAGAACCGTGGCCAGTTCGCTGCGGCCGTCGCGCGTCGCCCCCGATCCGGTTTCGGCACGGACGATCTCGCATCCCGCCGCCTTCAGCATGGCTTTCTGAATGTCGAGATCCTGACTGGACGTACTGACGCGGGCGTATCCGATCCGAGGCATGGGCAAACTGTCACGTTAGGGTGGCTAATCTCCTGATACTGTCGCAAAGGCATCTTTGCCACTCATTTGTGACACTCCCGGCCGTCACATTTGGCTGTCACCTGCGGGTGTGCCCAAATGTAACGTTGGGACTGATCCGAAGCTAACAAGCAGCAGGACGTCGCAGCTGTCGCCTATCCTCCCCTGTGTGAGGCGAGCTCTCAGGCAGGAGTATCCAGGTAGAAACCGAGAGGGTATTCTGGACAGCTGATTTCCTGACACGGTTTTCAGACAGGAAAGGAAGCATGTGGCAACGATCACGCACCTGTCGGCAGCCATGCCCAGCAGAGGAACCTTTAATAAACACTTATAATGTGAAGTTTGGACAGGGCGATGCACATTTGGGGCCTAGTGTTCGCCACCTGACATAAGATACCCGGTTCAAGCTGAGTATCGGGTGGATCAAACGGCCTTGTGCGAAGCGCTCAGTGACGGTCTGGATCCCGCATAGCTGACGTCGAGCCTTAGCTCACGCTGCCAAAGGTGAAGCAGCGATAAACTGGGAATCATTTGTCAGATTGTGAACACTAGCCATCGCTCTTACGCAGTGCGGCGAATGACCTTTGTCAGCCCAAAGCGGTGCGTGCGCTTATGTCAGACCAAAAGCGAACGGACGATCTTTAGGGACGGGCACTTCCGCGAGCGGCGGGAAGCAGCGATTCTCTGCAGCCTTTACAAGCGACCGGAATCAAATGCATTTGTAAATAGAAAAGTTCTCGACAGTGCCGTCCGTACGATTAATTGAGAAACACTGTGTGCCGTAGCCGCCGGATCGAACACTAAAACTCTCCACACCAGAACCAATCCTCTCTTTCGCCTCAGGGTGCCGAAGTACGGCCGCGCGAAGGATTGCCTCATGCTCCAGCGAAACCTGCTCGCTTACATCGTATTCATGAAGCATCTTTTTGAAGAACAACTTTGCATCACCCTTCGATTCAAATTCAATCCCCGCAATTATTACCGGCTTTTTTGGCATTTTATTGTCTCCGATCAAAGTGCCTCATAAGGTCTCTGGAATGCCTGCTTTCTCACGTAACTCACGAATAGCGATACGAGGCAAGCCCATTCCCTCGAATTCTTCGTGACGAGCCCGTATCCACTTTAGGCATTCTGCGCGATCTAAGCCATCTTCTACGATAAGCTCGTATAACATAGTCGAGCTCATGCGCGAGATACCTAGGCCGATCAGCGACATAAGCGTCCTACTCGATACCCCGAACTCCAATTCCGTACCAATGTCCAAGTCATCGTCAATAAGGTCCTCACGCCCAATCGACCGCAGGTGGAAGTTTAAGACGTCCACGTAGGCCGAAAGATATTTGGGAGCCCGGAAGCGCGAGTACTGCTCAATCAAGTCCATCGTGTCTCGGATCAACAATGGGAGCTGCGGTTCACTCCCACTACGCCGTTGATATCTGATTCGCTCTTCGATAATGCGAGCAAGTGACCAACCCCGCAGCCAGTTCTGAACCATTAGCGCGTAAAGCTGAACTCGGGCGTCTGGTAGAAACGCAGGATAAAGTACTCTATTTATCCTCTTCATGATTGCCGCCGTGCGATCGACGGCATCGACACTCTCCGATGGTGCCGGCAGAAGGTTCTCGACGTTCTTCTGATATGTCCTAAAGCTATCGAGAAGCGCCTGCATCCCAATGCCGCTAACGCCTGGATGCCTCTCAATTAGACTAATGGGAATATCGATGCCAGTGGTCGCCCGTTTCAGCCGTTCATCGAGCTTCTCAATTTCCTTTGGATTATGCCGCTTCGCGAAGGTCGCGTCCCTGATTGATCCCAGCCGAAGATGCGTTGAAAGGAGATAGGCCAAAACCTGCTCGAACTTTGCATCCTGCTGCTGGTCTTGCGGAATCGTATCCATGCGCTTGTCGATATAGTCGCGAAGCGCCTCACCTTCATCAAGGATTGAGTCTGTCTCCCGCCGAATTGGATAGCGCGTCCTCGCTGGAATCCCGTCTGGCCATGCGCTCTCGTTGCTGGGATTGATGCAGATGATGTTGCCTTGGAACTCGTTTCCCCACCGGCCCGCTCGCCCGGCAAGGTTCCAGAAGTCCTGTGGGCTCATCGGCTTGCCCATCCCCCTCCTTGGCGCACGAAGAACGATAGTTCTGCACGACAGGTTCACTCCTTCAATCAAAGTCGAAGTGCAAACAAGGAAACGGATCTTGCCGGAACGGAACAATCGTTCGACCTCTGCACGGATCAGAGCCGGCATGTTGCCGTAGTGAAAGGCTACTCCCTGCTCAACCAGAGGCGCCAGCCGATACTTAGGATGAACTCCTTTGCGTATCATGTCCGCAAGTTCGACGAGCTCCTGATCCTTCGCATGGTCAGTTGCGACCCCCTCACGTATCAGTTGTGCCACATCTTCGGCTTCGCCAGCACCATTAGCATAAACGAGCGTTCCACCATTCGCTCCGACCTGGGTTGCGATGAACGCCAGGCGCTTCTTCTCCCCTTGTGGTTTGTTTGGTAGGTGAACAGTGCCTAGATCAATCACGCTATTCTTGCCTGCAGTCGTCAATCGCCACTCTTTGGGCTTGCGAGGAACCTGCTCAGCACTGACCACATTCTGAAGAACAGTTGCGATATCGCTGTCAATTGGGATTCTGGCGACGTTGTCTGGAGCGTCCTCAAGCAATACCTCAGGGTTTTGCGTTGCAGGGCTGACGAAGACCACCTTCATCTTAGGGTTTAGGCGCGAGGCTCGCTCAACTGCATCCTGCAGGATGACCCCTCTCTGGTCGTCCCCAATCTTATGGGCTTCATCTACCACGAGCAGATCGAAAGAACCGTCGTCACCTAGTCCGTTCACGAGCAGGTGGAGGCGTTCCTGCGTCAGTACGAGAACTAGCCTTCGATCATCCCTTAGCGGCTCCTCATACTGTTCCCGCAACGGTAACGATGTGATCGAGATTCGATCGCTCTCTTTCACCATACTGCGCAGTTCGTTCTCGATTTCACTAACGAGCGCACGAGTCGGTGCGAGATATACCGCGACACGGGCTTCGTTTGCCAAGAGGCGATCCATGAGCCACCGAAGAACGAGAAAGGTTTTTCCAGCTGCAGTAGGTGCTGAGGCAGAGAGCCATCCATAGTTTCCGGAGGCAGCGTCCCAGAAGCGCTTTTGAAACCGGTTGACCGGAAGCCACTGCCCAGACTGCGCTAGCAGGATAGACGTATCGAGACTCCGTCGGGACGCTTCCAAACGTGCCGAAACGCCCAATCGATCGAGCAGGCCGGGTTCGAGAAGCCCGCGTTTTTGCGCGAGTTCCACGGCTCGATAATTGCTGAGCTTCTCAAGCAGTAATGCAGCGGTGTCCTGGATCGCCAGATCCTTCTTAGACATCAACGCAGCTGTCGCGATGCGGAGGGCCGCATCCTGAAGCGCACGTTTTTCTGATCGAGCCAGGATACTGCCAGCTAAAAGAAGCCGCCCCCAATCAGGTTCCGGGCGATCAACGACCACTGGAGGTTCTAAATTTTGAATCTCTCGCGTCGCGGTCATTCTGACCAGGTCATCGAGCTCCGTAGCGATGCCTTCCGACAATAGCCAGTCCTGAAGCTCTTCCTCAGTCATTGGTTAGCCCAAGTGCTTTCAGGAAGGCACTCCGGAAACCCTCTGCGGACGGCAATGGTATGCACATAAACTCGATTCTGAACTTCTCAAGACTATGCTTCTTGACGCTGTTTTCGACACTCGACGACCACGTCTTCAACCCTGCCCGCGCTGCTTCGATTACAGTTTCGGCGACACCCTTTTCACCCTCACCGGGATAGAATTTGGCATCAAATCCAACCAGCGCAGCGCCGCAATTCTCAACGCGCATCGAGTCCACCTTCGACTTATCGAAGTAGCGCTTGAGCGCCTCTGTCATCTTCGGGTCGCTTAGGTCGGCCTTGTCACGCAGAAGGACGAGATCACGAGCGCGTTCTGCATGCTCGTGCGCTTCCTCCGTCAAGAATGGCGCAAGGGATTTCAGGCAGTCTCGAACAGCCCTAGCGGCGTCATCGTAGATCTTTGATTCACCCCAGAAGAGCTGTAGAACCCCGTCTTCGCGAACGTCTGCGTAGATTCCGTCTGCACCGTGATAGTGCATGCGTTCGTCGGTCTTAAGGTCCATCTTCGAAAGTAGATGCGGGAGCTTTAAAAATCGCTCTGCAAAAAGAAATAGGAGAAGCTCGCCCGCCTCACCTGTCGTCTTCAAGTCCGTAAATGTCGCGATCGCTTCTGCTTGTATCGCCGCCGACGCGCTCATCGAATTGTTCTTGATGTCGCGATCGCGGGCCTCTCGTATCCGGGATCTCGGAATTGCGTAGTCTGCCGCTGCATTACGCATGAACTCTGCAAGGAGGCGTGGACTAACAGCTCCATTACCACCCAGCCTCATGCAATGGCAGTGTACTTTTATTTCTATACCGTCAATCCGCATATCGCGCTCTATAAGTTCAAAATGAACTTCGAGTTCCTCTGGATCACCTGCAAGCAGCGCAGTAAGATCATCGTGTGTTGGATAGGGGGAGGACATGAATTCGGACACCTTATCAGAGCTTGGCCGAGACAGCTCGGAGTGTTCCTAGAAGGATGTCGGTCCAAATAAAATATCCTAAAATTGCATAGGAGAAAAGACCGACGCTACGAAGTGAGATCGGCGTGTTTTCAGAGCCTGGGCCGCAGGGGATGTGGAGGCAGATGTACTTCAACTGGTCATCCCATAATTTCGCAGCAAATTTTTATTCATTTTAGGTCAAAGCGGCAAAACCGAAAGCGTCTAATTATTGGGGCGGGCATCACCGAGAGCGCAAGTCTTCCACTACTTCAGTAATCTTTTCAATTTTTATTTCTTCCTGTAAAGGTATTTCAATCCACTTTAGTTTTTAGATTATTGTCCTGCGTCCGATGCCCCTTTTGGGTCGCTCACTGTTAACTTCGTCATCTTTGTCTCCAAACATTTCTATCTACCAATGGCCGTATGCGTAGGCGGGACAATGTCTGCTTCGCTGAAGCTATGCTGCGGCATCGGATTTGACTAACGTATTCTTTAGGCTGGAGCAACTTGGGCTGGAGCGCCGGAGCACGCAACAGCCAAGTCAGCTTCCTGCACCGTTCTGTCTTACCGGGTCGCCGTGCTGACCATCTGTTTTCCGCTCACTGCTGCCGTTTTTCAAACACACCGCGAAAGGCCGCTCACCGCCCAGTGCTGCCACATCGCCCTTCTCCAAGGGGGTAACTCAGGCGCCTCAAGCGTTTCGGCTGGATGTCCAGGAAACGGTCAATTTTCGAGCAGGTATAAGCGCGTGGCGGGCATGAATACCGTGTACCTCTGAACCCTTAACCCATCTTTCACCCTCTTCGGGCAAACTTTTGCAGGATATTATATCCACGCTCCCAAGCCGGAGCCGACGACAGAGAATGTTGATGGATCACTATTGGACTGAGGCTCACGGCGATGATCGCTGGCCCGCCGCATCGGCCGGCCCTGGCGCCGTCGAGGTCGCTTCTGCAAAGGTGACGGCATGTTAGGCTTTCTCTTTCGGCTTTTCCGGTCGACGTCGCGGCCCTTATCCCGGCGCCGACCGCGCGCCTCGTCGGCCCGACCTCAGGCGGAGTTCGGCAGGCCTCGGCTGGCCACGCCGCAGCTCAGGGCAGGTCAAGTCTTGGAAGGTCGCTGCCATGTCATCGATGGCGACACAATCGTCATCAACGGCACCCACATCCGTCTTGCCGGCATCGATGCACCGGAACTCGATCAGCCCTATGGTCAAAAGGCGAAGTTCGCGATGATCGCCCTTTGCAAGGGACAAACCGTCCGGGCGATTCTAACCGAAGGCACGAGCTACGAACGCGTCGTCGCGAAGTGCCTCCTGCCTGACGGGACCGATCTGTCGGCAGCTCTGGTGACGCAGGGACTAGCGCTTGATTGGGCGAAGTTTTCAGGAGGGACCTATCGGCATCTCGAGCCGGGCGATGCCCGAAAAAAGCTGTGGCGGGTGGATGCCAAGCACAAGGGCCGTTTCAAGATGGAAGCATGACATGATCCGCGACCTGCTTGAACGGCCAGGGTGATTTTCCCGTGGTGCCGAAGTTGCCGAACTGAGGACACTATCGTTTCTTGGAAACCTTCGACCGCGCAGTATGCCGCGGCCCTTACAGAAAAGATCATGATCGCGGCCGAGAGCCCAAGTGGCGGTGGCCAACCATAATTTTATGCGCGCCGGTTTAAGACGCTCCGAGTGCCCGTTCACGCCATCCATCGTCGCAGAACCGAGAGCGGCATCCTTGTGCTACCACCCTGGATGGCCGCATGGATCTGGGCCGTCGTCTGCTGTAATGACAGCCTGCCTGCAAGAAACAGGAAGCCTGCCTAATCCTTGGATGCCGGCCTGCCTCGTCATCGGCAACTCCGGGATAAGCCCCGACGTGGCGAAAATCCCGGACACCACAGCAGGTGGATCGCCAGGCGCGATCCTAAAGGCACGTTGCTCCCGGCCCTGCCGTCCCGCCTTGTCGCCGTCCCCCTGCCCGCGTCATATGCCCCGCACAGGGGGAACCATGACACCGTACGGCTTCATCCGCAAATGGCAGAACGTCCAGCTCAAGGAACGCAGCGCGTCGCAGGCGCATTTCATCGACCTGTGCCGCTTGCTGGGGGTGGACGATCCGGTGACGGCAGATCCCAAAGGCGACTGGTTCACCTTTGAAAAGGGCGCGGGCAAGACCACGGGCGGCGAAGGCTGGGCCGATGTCTGGCGCAAGGGCTGCTTTGCTTTGGAATACAAGGGCAAGCGCAAGGATCTGACCGCTGCATTTGCGCAGCTTCAGCAATATGCTGTAGCCCTGGAAAACCCGCCCTTGCTGATCGTGTCCGACATGGACCGAATCCGCATCCACACGAACTGGACAAACACCGTCCAGCAGGTCCACGACATTGCCCTGGACGAACTGGCCGATGCCGCGAAACGTGACCTGCTGCGCGCGGCCTTCACCGATCCCGAACGCCTTCGCCCCGCCAAGACCCGCCAGGGCCTAACCGAGGAGGCGGCGCGCCGCTTTTCTGCCCTAGCCCAGAACCTGCACCGCCGGGGGCACAAGCCGCATCAGGTCGCACATTTCGTGAACCGCCTGATCTTCTGCATGTTCGCCGAGGATGTGAACCTGCTGCCCAACCGCATGTTCCAGCGGATGATCGAACAGGCGCACCGTAACCCCGCGATGTTCCAGACCCATGCCGCAACGCTGTTCGCGGCCATGCAGTCGGGCGGCATGGTAGGCTTTGAGCAAGTGGAATGGTTCAACGGCGGGCTGTTCGATGACGCGAAGGCCCTGCCGCTGGAGGCTGAGGACGTGGCCGAACTGCTGGCCGCCGCGCAGCTTGACTGGTCGGAAATCGACCCATCCATCATGGGGACGCTGTTCGAACGAGGCCTGGACCCCGACAAGCGCAGCCAGTTGGGCGCGCATTATACCGACCGCGACAAGATCATGCAGATCGTGGACCCGGTGATCGTGCGCCCGCTGCTGGCCGAATGGGACGGGGTGCGGGCCGAAATCACAGCGGCCCTGGACAAGGCCGCGGGGGCCAAGGGCGCGGCCCGGACGCGGGCAGAAAACCAGGCACGCGCGCGGCACAGCGCATTCCTGGAACGGTTGGCTAGGTTCCGGGTTCTGGATCCGGCCTGTGGGTCGGGCAATTTCTTGTATCTGTCGCTGTTGGCGCTGAAGGACATCGAACACCGCGTCAATTTGGATGCCGAGGCCATGGGACTGCCGCGTGGCTTTCCTCGGGTAGGGCCTGAATGTGTGTTCGGGATCGAACTGAATCCCTATGCCGCCGAACTGGCGCGAGTGTCGGTCTGGATCGGCGAAATCCAGTGGATGCGCCGCAATGGGTTCGAGGCCGCGCGAAACCCCATTCTGCGCCCGTTGTCGAATATCGAGAACCGCGATGCCGTTCTGGCGCCAGATGGATTACCTGCGGACTGGCCCGATGCGGATGCAGTAGTGGGAAATCCGCCATTTATCGGCAACAAAAAGATGATTGCCGAATTGGGCGAGGGGTACGTCATAGCCCTTCGCCGCGCTTGGAAGGACGTGCCGGGCGGCGTGGATTTTGTTTGCTATTGGTTCGCCAAAGCGGACCGGATGATCCAGGAGGGCCGCCTTGCCCGCGCAGGCTTAGTTTCCACCAACTCGATCCGCGGCGGTGCCAACCGTGAGGTGTTGAAGCCCATCGTTCAGCACGGCCGCATCTTCGAAGCCTGGGCTGATGAACCTTGGACAGTCGATGGCGCAGCTGTGCGGGTGTCACTGGTCTGCTTCGATGGCCAGAAGGGAGGCATGGCAATTTTGGATGGTGCTGACGTGGCGGCGGTGTTTGCGGATTTGTCCGCAGCGCGTGGAGGGGGGGACCTCACAGCCGCCTCCAGCTTGCAAGAAATGACTGGGGTTGCCTTTCAAGGGCCGGTAAAAGTCGGTCCCTTCGATGTCGAGGGCGAGGTCGCACGTGAGTGGCTCGCTCTTCCAGCAAATCCCAATGGTCGCAGGAATGCTGATGTCGTGCGGCCGCTGTTGAACGGCATGGACATTACGCGTCGTCCTTCAGGACGATGGATCATTGACTTCGGCGTCATGAACGAGGCGGATGCCTGCCTGTTTGAAGCGCCATTTGAGTATGTTCGGCAACATGTGAAGCCAGTTCGGGACATGAATCGCGATAGCCAACGGAGACAGTTTTGGTGGCGATTGGGAAGGTCCGGCGGTGACATGCGGGATGCAGTATCCCCCTTAAGGCGGGCAATCTTCACTCCACGAGTGGCAAAGCACAGGCTCTTTGTATGGGCTGACCCAAGAACCCTGCCAGACAGTCGAGTGGTCCTCGTAGCGCGCGACGACGATACGACGTTTGGTGTCCTGCATTCGCGGTTTCACGAACTCTGGTCTGTTGCATTAGGGGGGTGGCATGGAGTGGGAAACGATCCTCAGTATACCCCCTCGTTAGGTTTTGAGACTTTCCCTTTCCCCAAGGGTCTAGCTCCCGACATTCCGGCAGCCAATTATGCAGCCGATCCTCGCGCCCAAGCTATTGCCGCCGCTGCTGCGCGGCTAAACGAGTTGCGGGAGAACTGGCTCAACCCGCCTGATCTGGTCCGCCGCGTGCCAGAAGTTGTGCCGGGCTATCCTGACCGCATGCTACCCATAGACGACAAAGCAGAAGGGGAATTGAAGAAACGCACGCTGACAAACCTCTATAACACCCGCCCTGCTTGGCTGGACCATGCCCACAAGACCTTGGATCAGGCTGTGGCGGATGCTTATGGCTGGGGCGACGACTGGCGCAATGGCACCTTGGGCGACGATGACATTCTGGCTCGCCTGTTTTCTCTCAATCAACAGCGAAGTGCGATTGTGTCAGCCAAATCTTAAATCGAACCGGCTTGCGCATGCAGGGGGAGCTTCCCCTTGTCGGAAGCAACTTTCTAGGATATATATCCGGTTATATTTGAGGAGTATCGCGATGGGTAATGCCGCACAGAAGCGGGCAGTCCGCAGCTATCGGTCGCGCCAGACTCAGCGCGGCATTGCTCGGTTTGAGATTCAGGCGCTGGACGCTGACCGCGAGTTGATTCGCGCGCTGGCCCGTCGTTTGGCCGAGGATGGCCCCGAAGCCACACAGGCGCGAGCGATGCTGCAGCAGATTGTGTCGGGTGAGCCGCCCCATCAAGGCGGCATCCTCCAAGCATTGCGGCGTTCGCCGCTCGTCGATGCTGATCTCGATCTTGTCCGTGGCCGCGAGGAAGGGCGTAGGGTCGAGTTGTGACCCGCTACCTTCTTGACACCAACATCATCAGCAACACCGTCAAGCCGCAGCCCTCGGAAACGCTCCTGGCTTGGTGGGCAGAGCAATGCGACGATGATCTGTTTATCGCCTCGCTCACCGTCGCGGAAATCCGTCGCGGTATTCTGGAAAAGCCACGCGGCAAGAAGCGCGATGCCCTCGATGCTTGGTTTACGGGCACCGAGGGGCCGCAGGCTCTGTTCGCAGGCCGCGTCTTGCCGTTCGACGACAAAGCCGGGTTAATCTGGGCGCGGCTGATGGCAGACGGCAAGGCCGCCGGCCGCCCCCGTAGCGGTCTCGACATGATCGTCGCCGCCGTGGCCGGGGCCAATGATTGTGTGGTCGTGACCGACAACGAAAAGGACTTCGCCGGCATCAAATTCATCAATCCCATGCGGAACGGGGCCGGGAAGGAAGCAACATGACGACTGCGCCGGCACCGAGCGAATATCAGCTCATCGGTCTTACCGAAGGAGGCGACGCAGGGGATTTGCTGATCGGCCTGGATCAGAAGCAGGGGCGAATTCGTCTTCAGGCACTCATATCCGAGTGGCTGAGGATGGAGAACCTAGTCGTTCTCACGGGGTCGGGAACCTCAGTCTCTGCCGGCGGCAAGACGATGGCCAATCTCGAAACTGCGGTGTTCAAGACGATTGAGGCGCTGTCTGATATACCGGCGTCGATCAGGCCGATCATCGAGGCTCGCAGGCTTTCCGTCGACCTCGCTCCTCTTGACGGTGATCCTATCGGCTTCGAGGCGTGGTTGTCCTTCATCGCCAATGCTCTGTTTGTCGCGGAAGCCCCAGGTAGTCCGTTTTCCGCCGTGACATGGCCCAGCACGCCCACGCCTACTGCCGCCGATCTGCGTTGGTTTGTCGATCGATTGCGTATGACGATCTTTGCCGAATGCGCGCTGTCTTTGCCGGATACCGGGCCAGCAGCTTCCCCGGCGACTATCGCCCCGCAATTGGCATTCCTGTCGAAGCTGGTTGCGAGAGACAGCAATCTCGGCCGCACCCACCTGTTCACGCTGAACTACGATACGCTATTTGAGCAGGCCCTGGAACTTCTCGGCATCCAGTATTTCGATGGGTTCACCGGGCGCGCGGCCGCACGGTTCGATCCGTCCGTTTATGGACTGGACATCTATTATCCGGGCGAGGTGGCTGAGGGACGTGTCCGTCGTTTCGACAAGTTTCTACACTTCTACAAGCTGCACGGCTCGATCCATTGGTTCGAGCAGGGGAGCGAAATGCGGGCGCGTCACCCGGACCTCACTCCATTCCAGTCTTATGCGTCGCTGACGCCGGCGCAGAAGGCGTCAGCGCTCATTGATCTGGCGGGAAAGACCTCATCCGTGGGGATTTTGCCGACTGCCAACAAGTTCGCGCAAACCCTGACGATGCCTTACGCACACCTGTTCCGGTCGCTTCAGGTGCGCTTGGGTATACCGCAGACTTTCCTGCTCGTCCTCGGCTATGGCTTCGGCGACGACCACGTCAGTCGTATCATTGAGAACGCGCTGATGAACCCTTCGCTGGTGATGTTGGTCATTGAACCCAATCCCAACAGCCCGGTAATCGAACGCATTCGGCGCTACAAGGATTTGGGCAAGCGGGCGTTCGTCCTGTGCCCGACCAATACAGCGTTTGCCGCTGCCAAATTCAAGCACGCGACCTTCGATGATTTCGCACGGACAGTAATGCCGGACGTGCAGTGGCTCGACGATTTCCTTCGGCTGCGGCGCTTCGAGAAACAGATCGCGGCGTCGGAAACGAAAAGCGATACCGATACGGAGGGGGCGGATGGATAACCCCCGCCTGGTGGGTCATATCGTTTCGGTGCAGGGATTTCGGGTCAAGGTAGAGCTTCTTCCCGAAACGCGCTCGGCAATGCGAGCGACGCTTGACGGTGTTCAGGCCGCGATAGCTATCAACGCGTATTTTACCTTCTCGCTGGGTGCTGGCGAAACCGTCATCGGCATTATCACCGATCTGGAGGCCCGCGAAACCTTCGACCCCAGCAATGGCGACGACCTCAGCCTTGAACTGATGAAGCCGCGTCGCGTCGCCAGCGTGCAGCTACTTGGAACCATCGAACATGGAGAGGGCGAGCCGTCTTTCAGTCCGGGAATTTCTGTCCTTCCGACATTGGATACGCCGGCCGAGATCGGATCGCCGGACATCCTGCGCGCGGTCTTTGAGATCCCACCACGGCTCAACAAGCCGGAAGGCTATGATGCGCAGGACTTCGACTGCGACCTCAAGATCGGTTTTCCAACCGGCCAGGCGCGGAATGTCGTTCGAGCCTCATACAACGACCTGTTTTCTCGCCCGCTTGCTATCGTCGGCAATACCGGGTCGGGAAAGTCGTTCTCGGTATCGAGCCTGATTCAGAAGGCGATGAAGGCTCTCGATGGGGCGGCAGAAGAACCGCACGTCTTCATCCTCGACATCAACGGCGAATATGCCAAGGCTTTTCCCTCTGCCGCTGCTGCCCAACGGCTGCCTGACCGCATCTATCTCAACGGCAAAGAGTTCGGTCTACCACTCTGGTTTCTCAATGCAGAAGAAATCTGCGCGTGGCTGAGCGCGTCGGAACAGACCCAAGAGCCCGTGCTGAAGGACTGGTGGGCGATCGCGAAAGGTGGAGACGCGACAGCCGCCGCCAGCATGGGCGCGCTCCAGAACGCCATGAGCGCGCTCGATCAACTCTCGAGCGAACTGACCAAGATCAAGAAGAAGGCCGCCGGCTCTCATTGTGATGCCGTGGTTGGCCATCTCGCCAGCACCGACATCGATACGGCGAGCTTTGAGGCGCTGTTTGTCGGCCATCGGCAGGCGAATGATTATAATACCGAGGTAATGAATAATCAGGCCGCTATAGCGACCGAGGCCGACAAGCTCAGGGATGCCATTCGCGCCAAGATCGTCGGCGGTAGCGATGTAGCGGAAGCGGGCACGCGCACCGCTGACTCTCCCTTGTCGATTGCGCGGGCGACTTTGATCGATCCATCGCTCATAAATCGTGCGGTGTCGAAGGAGGATACCTTTCGCGTCGATGCGCATCTGACGACGCTCAAGCTGCGGCTGAAGACCCGGCTAGATGATAAACGCTGGCGAGCTTTCCTGAATTATGAGGACAGCGACACCAAGGTTGAGAATTTGGCGGCCTGGTTCACTTCCTTCGGGCTGGGGGCAGCAACAGGCCCCAAAGTTTCCGTTCTTGATCTGTCGATGCTCAGCAACGAGGTTTTGCCTTACGCCTGCGCGATCATCGGGCGCATATTGTTGGAAGCTCGCGAGCGTCTTCCTGCGGCGTTGCGCTACAAGCATCCTTGGGTGCTTGTTCTGGAGGAAGCTCACAACTATGCGCGACCGCCTCGCGCCGACGAGGATCGCGGGCACCGTTTGGCTAGATTGACCTACGAGCGGATCGCTAAGGAAGGCAGAAAGTTCGGATTGTCACTCATCATCGCCAGCCAACGCCCGAGCGAAATCAGCCAGACCATCATTAGCCAGTGCGCTAACTTCATCAGCCACCGGCTTCAGAATCCCGATGACATTGACCATTTCCGTCGCATCATCCCGATGCAGGCACGGCGGCTGCTCGATCAAGTGACGATCCTGTCATCGGGCGAAGCGATTGTGTTTGGTAGCGCCTTTCACATCCCGACGCGCGTTCAATTCGACCGACCGGACCCAGGTCCATATAGCCAAACTGCCGCACCCTACCATGAATGGCGAAAAGAACAGCAACCGTTCCCCCTATCAACGGTGATTAACGCCTGGGGGGCGTGAACAGCGATTAGGACTACACGGCCTTACGGTTCAGCAGACTTACACATCCTGATGCAATTCTGTAGCGAAAGGATGAAGCGCCTCGGTCTTCTGATGCAGGTTTCGGCCCTTTTCCTCGAATAAACAGGGCGTCCCCTTCGGGTCGCGTCCCCGGTTCCGGCCGGCACGCCGGCCTCCACCCGAGCTGGTCAGGGCGATGCTCCCGGCCGCTCGCGTGCGGATGCCTGTCTCGTCCCGAGCCAGTCCCTCGCCCGCCGGTCCTGGTCGCCCTGCCCTGCCCATCTCGTCCCTTCGGGCGGGACCGCTGACGCGGGCCGTGAGCCCGGTTGTCCAGCCTTGTGCTGGAATGACCTTGGGAGTGGAAGCGCAAGGCCGCAGCAGGCCCGCGCGAGACCACAGGGATCGAGCAAGCAAGGGCCTGTGGTCAACCGGGCGGGCAGTTGCAGGCTGCCGGCGGTGCACAGAGATAGCTGCCTGCCCTTCTGACCTCCCCTGCCGTCACGGTGCGAACCAAGAAGAAGACACGGGAGAGGCCCGCGCGAGGCGCGGGCCAAGATGATCCATGTGCCGGACCAGAGGATCGACGGGCTCTCAGCCCGCTCACCTCCGTCCGCAGCCTTTTTGTTTTCCTGTCCGCCACGCATCCCCGCCCGAGCCGGTCAAGGGGCAAGCGCCGCCCTTTGGGCGTCGTCGTCCAGGCGGGCCGTGTCCTCGCCCGTTCCGGGCTGCGGGCCGCACCACCCCGCCTTCCCGACCCCTTGACAGTCTCGGCCGGGGCCACGGGCAGGGCTGCGCCCTCCCCGCTCTGCTTTCCGAAAGGCATGGGCCTTTCGAGACAGCAGATCAGGAAGGCTCGCCCATCGGCGGAACGGGCAGAAGACCCGGCCGCCCCGTCGCTAAAGGAGAGCCACACATGGCACATCTCAATGCCACCCTGGCAGACACGAACACCGGCGTTTTTTGCTGCGCGTCCTGCCGCGATCACTACGAGTCCGAGGATGCAGACCCCAGCCTTTGCCCGATCTGCAACCCCGCCGAGCAGGCCCGCGACCAGATGCTGCGGCTGCTGATCGCGGAACAGAACGATGCCTTCCGTCGCGCCCTGGGCTTCGCGGCCCTCTGGCGCGGCCAGCATCTCAAAGGCCGCACCGTCGCCACGCCGGGCTTTCGGGCCATTCCCGAGCGGACCCAAGCCGCGCTGATGAACGCGGTTATCACCTTCACCGACTGGACCGAGGACAACGACCCTTACGAGGATCATTCCTTTGGCCGCGTCGAGGCGCATGGCGTGGCGATCTTCTGGAAGATCGACCTTTACGACACCGCCTATCACTTCGGCGCGGAAACCCCCTCCGACCCCGAAGGGACGCGCCGTGTTCTGACGCTTTACCTGCCGTCCGAACACTGACTCCGCAATCGGCCTGCTGTGGCTCCGTCAGCAGGCCGAACCGTCCCACACCGTCAGCCTGAAAGGGGGTGAACTCATGAGCAGAGAAACCTTGCAGCGCCGTCTCGCAGAAGCGTGGGCGCTTGTCAGGAAGGGCGACAGCTTCGGGATCGGCCGCCGCTTCCTGATCCAGCACGGCGCACTTTGACAAAGCCCGCCCTGCCCCCACGGCAATGAGGGCAGGGCATCCATAACAAAAAACCATCCGTCGCAAAAGGACCATTCCCATGAAGCGCGAAACCATCGCCCCCACATCCATCCAGTTTTTTTCCCTGGCCCAACTCTACGTGTCCGACCTGAACCCGCGCCAGGACGCCGGCCCGGAGGGGATCGACCTGCTGGCCGACAGCCTTGCCATGATCGGTCTGATCCAGAACCTGTCCGGCATCCTCGATGCGGATGGCCGCGTAGGCATTGTTGCCGGAGGCCGCAGGCTGCGCGCCATCGCCCGCGCCGTCGAGCGTGACGCCACTGTCACCGAACGGCACCCGGAACTGGCTTCCATCCCCGTCCGCATCGCGCCCGACGAGGCCACTGCCCGCGCATGGGCCAGTGCCGAGAACGCGGCGCGGGAGGACCTGGCCCCCGCTGACGAAATCCGCGCCTATGGCCGGATGAAGGAGGCAGGCGCAGACGTGTCGGCCATTGCCCGCAGCTTCGGAAAGACCGAGGCCCATGTTTATCGCCGCCTTGCCTTGGCCGCCCTGCCCGCCCCGGTTCTGGACGCGCTGAAAGAGGGCCAGATCAGCCTTGGCATGGCGAAAGCCTTCACCGTGTCGCAGGACGAGGCATTGACCCTGACTGTTCTGGCCGAGGTGAAGGGCCGCGACGTGTCGGAACACCGCATCAAGCAGGCATTGCAGCCCGCAGCCGTCAGCGCCACCGACCGCCGCGCCCGCTTTGTCGGACTGGACGCCTACGAGGCCGCAGGCGGCAGTCTGACCCGTGACCTGTTCAGCGACACCGTGGCGCTGCACGATGCCGACCTGTTGCAGGACCTGTTCACCGAGCGGCTGAACGCCGAGGCCGGGAAGCTGGCCGCAGGCTGGAAATGGGCTGAGGTCATGGCCGACGAATATGTCTCCTATTCCGTCACCGAGAAGCTGGCCCGCCTTTATCCGGTCGAGGGTGATCTGACGGAGGAGCAGGCCGAGCGGTATGACGAACTGGCCGAACTGGCGAACGCCGACGCCCTGGACGAGGCCGGGCAAGCCGAACTTGAGGTTCTGGACGCGATCATCAAGGGCGACTTCACCGACTCGCAACGCGCCGTGGCGGGCTACTATGTCTATGTCAGCCACAGCGGGACCGTGCAGTTGAGCGGCCCGTGGGTGCGGACCGAGGACCGGGCCGCAGCCATAGAGGCCGAGGTTCTGACCGGCCATGCCGCCCATGCGGACGGCGGCGATGCCGCGCCCGCGCCCAAGTCGCCCTATTCCGGCGCACTGGTCGAGGACATGAAGGCGATCCGGCTGGCCGCGATCCAGACCGCCCTTCTGGACAAGCCGGACATGGTGTTTGACCTGCTGGCCTTCGGATTGTCGCTGGCCTCTGGTGTCAGCACGAATGTCTTTGACCTGTCGCCGGGACGCCCCATGAACTGCCCGAGCAAGACGGATGGTCTGGAATGGTCCGACCGGCTGGCCCATCCCCCGGCAGGACATGAGGCATGGAGCCGCCCGGAGTTGCGGGTCAAAGATCTGGCCCAAGCCTTCCGCGACTTCACGGCGGCAGGCAAGAAGGCCCGCAATGCCGCACTGGTGGAAGGCATGGCGCGGACCCTGCCCTATGGCGCAGGTGATGCCGATTTCTTCGCGCTGATCGAGGCCGACAGCGGGGCCAGCATCCGCAAGGTCTGGACGCCGACCGCCGAGAACTTCTTCAACCGCGTCAGCGCCGACTATCTGGACATCCTGCATCTGGAACTGACCGGCTGCGATCCCGAGGGCCGCGGCTTCAAGGCCCACAAGGCGCAGAAGAAAGCCGAAAAGGCCCGCTGCATGGAACGGCTGTTCAGCGATGCCGAGTATCAGAAGGCATGGCGCATCACAGCGGAGCCAAAGGCCCGGATCGACGCATGGGTGCCGGATTGCTTCTGATCTGAAAAGCCGGGGGCGGCACCGCCTTGCCACCCCCGGCCCAACAACAGGGAGAGTTCCATCATGAACACACAACCGATAGGTAATCAAGGCCCGAGCGCGGAAGAGATCGACGCCTTGCGGGCCTATCGCGCCCAGCATGGCCGACGCTGGAAAAGCCGCCTTCTGGCCGAATGGCTATCCTCGACGGGCGACGAAGGGCCGGAGCTTCGCCAGGTCCGCAACACCTTTGGCCCGTCCTGGCTGCTGAACTATCGCCTGCCCGACTGACATTCCCATTCCTTCAGCGACGAAGGTTCACTTGGCCCCGCCGCGCGCGGGGCTCTTTTTATGCCGCTGCTGGCTCAGGTTTCCCCTGGCCTGACACCGGCAGGCCGGCGCCAGGACAGGGGCGGCGCTCAGGCCGCGCCGGGCCGGCGCTGCGCGCCCGCCCTTTTCTCAACTCGGTTTCCGCCGCCAGTCTTCCGGGGGAATGAACGATCCGGCAAAGATCCCGGCTTTTTCGGCGCGGGCCTCTGCTTCGGCCCCTTCATAGTCCTGGCTGTAGCGGGTGTAGGCCACGGCCCATCCGTTTCGGACCACCCAATGATTGATGTCCTTGCCGCCCGCCTCGCAGACGGACACCGCCCGGCCATAGCGGTCCGTGTCCTGCACAAGGCACCGCACAGTCTGTCCGTCGAGAGCCGCAGCCAGTTTCTCGGTGGCATGACGGCCGCAGGGCCATTCCCTGCCCCTCCTGTCTTGGCACGTCTGGTTCTTTTCCACCGCGTCGATCCCGAACAGGCGAACCGACCTGCCATCCACTTCAAGCGAGTCTGCGTCGATGACGCGCACCTGCCCTGACAGGATCTCGCTTTGCGGGCGGAAAAGATCGCCAAGCAGTTTTTCCGCTTCCCTTGTCAGTTCATCCGCCATGCCTGTGAGGATCGCAGCCAACAGGGCAACCCCGATTGCAGCACCGCGGCCAACCCGCTTTTGCCACCCCTTCGCCTGACTTCGCCGCCGCCGCTTCTTTCTGCCGTATTCGATCATCTTCAATGCTGTGGGTTCATCCAAGCAGCATCGACGCACAGAGCCCTGAACGGACCTTGTCCTACTGGCTTTCCTTACCCATGCTGCTTGCAGGAACGGAGGGTAAGAACGTGGTGTATGCAGCATGTGCCTTGATCGTTGCAGCAATGATAGCCGCCTCGATTACGGCTACAGTCAAGTTTCCCGCAGCTTCCCGCCTGCCAATGCAATGGGGAGTAAACGGCAAACCCACTTGGTATGCGCCTCGGAAACTGGCGCTTGCGTTTACCCCTGTCTTAGCGGCCCTGGTCGTGGCTTTTGTGCTGCTCATGGCAGAGGCCGCGCCTGATACTGCGGTCCTGATAGCAGTTGCGTTTCTTGCTGGGCACCTTCTGCACCTTTGGCTGGTTTACCGCGACATAAGGAGGGGCTGACCGGCCGCTTTGTCCCGCAAAGCAGTCGCCTCTTCATGGCTGATCATAGCGCAGCACACTAGCGTTTTAGGTTGACAGGTCGAACCGTTGTCAAGGAACAATCGCTTGCGGGGGTAGCCCGGTTGTCCAGCCTCGTGCCGCAACGACCTTGGGAGTGGAGGCGGGAGGCCGCAGCAGGCTGTAAGCGAGACCATAGGGATCGAGCGTCAGCCTGTGGTCAACCGGGCGGGCAGCCGGGCCAGACCTATCCACAAGGCGGCTCGCGTCCCTTCGCTTTTTGGACAGCGCGTTCCGCTCGCCGCCCTGCAAGGCCCGCCGCCCGTAAAGGGCGGCAGGCTGAATAGCTCTGGCCCAAGGCAGGATCATCGGAGACCCCCGCTGTCGCAGGGATCGTATCAAAGGCGCGTGGCCGCGCCTGCCGGGGGGATTCGGACAAGCCGAACGCCCCCGGCTTTCCTTGGGCCACGCGCGAAGGGCGCGTGTCCGCCTGGGAACCGCCGGTTCCCCCGCGCAAGGCCGCGCGCTTGACGGGAGCGAGGGGTTTCCCCGGCCTTCCTGCGCCTTTGGCTTCGTGCAGGCCGGGCGATCCCCCTCCCCTCGCCCCCTACGCGCAACCTTGCGCGGGCCCCCCTCCTGCACTCGCCGTGAGGCAAGGCTTCAGGAGAGGCGCCGCTTCGCGGTCCTCGCCTGAACCCCCGCCCGATCATCGGGCAGCCCGACCAAGGCACAGACCACGGCGGGACCGTTGCAGAAAAAGGAGAACGTGATGAACACCGAAACCCTGAACACCTATGTCTGCGGCTACTGCGCGGCCGAACAGTCGGCCGAAGACGGTCCCTGCACCTGCCCCCATTGCGGCCATTTCGGCCCGATGCGGGACTTTCCGACCCGCCAGGTCCTGACCACCGCCCGCCAGAACGACGCCTTCCGTGCGGGCATGGTCGTGGGCGGATGCCCCTTCCCCGGCAGCGTGGTCGTGACCTCGGGCGTCAGCGACCGGGGCCGGGACTTCGTGACGGGCGCGATCCTTGCCGCTGCCTTCGACCGGGACTTTTGCGAGGACAACGACCCCTATGGCGACCGCAGCTTCGGCATCGTCACCGTGCAGGGCGAACGGCTCTACTGGAAGATCGACTACTACGACGCCGACCAAGAGCAGGGGTCCGACGATCCGAGCGATCCGGGCCGCACCCACCGCGTCCTGACCATCCTCTTTCCGTCCGAATACTGACGGGCCCGAGATCGGCCCGCTCCGCTCCGGGCGGGCCTATACCCCAGAACCCCCAACGAAAGGTCAGGTGAAAACAGCATGATAGAATGGCAAGCCGCCCGTGTCGCGGAAGCGTGGGCGCTTGTCAGGAAGGGCGACTCCTTTGGCATCGGACGCCGCTTCCTGATCCAGCACAAGGCCATCTGATGGCCCGTCCTGCCCCCCAAAAGGGGCAGGACACCCATAACCCGGAACCACCGTTGCACACAAGGAAATCAGCTATGTCCAAGACCAATGTGACCCCGTTCGCCCGCGAGGCCCGCCCCATCGAGGCCCCCGCCGTCGAGGGTATCCCGCTTCAAGACCTCTACCTGTCCGACATGAACCCGCGTCAGGAAGCCGACCCCGAAGGCATCGCCCTTCTGGCCGACAGCATCGCCATGATCGGCCTGATCCAGCCTATCGCGGGCTTGCGCGACGAGGCCGGAACGGTGGGCATCGTCGCGGGTGGCCGACGCTGGCGCGCGATCCGGCTGGCGCTCGAGCGTGATCCCGACCTGATCGCCCATCGCCCGGAACTGGCCTTCGTTCCGGTCCGGCTGGCCCCGGATGCCGCCACCGCCCGCGCCTGGGCGGCGGTCGAGAACACCGCCCGCGAGGATCTGCACCCCGCCGATGAAATCCGCGCCTTCGGACGGATGCGCGAGGGCGGCGCGGACGTGCCGACCATCGCCCGGACCTTTGGGCTGACCGAGGCGCATGTCTATCGCCGCCTTGCGCTTGCCGCCCTGCCCGCGCCGGTTCTGGATGCGCTCAAGGCAGGCGAGATTACCCTTGGCGCGGCCAAGGCGCTCACCGTGGCCGAGGACGAGGCCCTTGCCCTTACCGTTCTGGACCAGATCAGGGGCCGCGAGATCAGCGAACATCGCATCAAGCAGATGGTGCAGCCCGACGCCATCAACGCCGGAAGCGACCGCCGCGCCCGCTTTGTCGGCATCGACGCTTACCGCGCCGCTGGCGGCAGGATCAGCGCCGACCTCTTTGCCGACGCGACCCTGTTGCACGACACCGACCTTCTGGACCGGCTGTTTGCCGAGGCGCTGGATGCGGCGGCAGAGGCCATGGAGGCCGAATGGGCTTGGACCGAGACGCTGACGGAGGCGTGGGTGCCCTATGGCATGGCGGAGAAGCTGGCCCGGCTCTACCGCATCGAGGGCGAGCTGACCGACGATCAGACGGAACGCTACGACGAACTGGCGGAACTGGCCGAGGCCGACGCTCTGGACGAGGACGGGCAGTCCGAACTGGACGCTTTGCAGGCGATCCTCGACGGCGATTTTTCCGACGAACAGCGCCGGTTCGGTGGCTGGTTCCTCTGCGTCGGACAGGACGGCACGATCAAGACGGAAGGCCCCTATGTCCGGCCCGAGGACCGCGCCCGCGCCATCGAGGCTGGGGTGCTGACCGGCCACGCCGCCCGACCGATCGAGGGGACCAAGGCCGATGCGCCCAGATCGCCATACTCCGGGGCGCTTGTGGCGGACTTGAAGGCCATGCGCACCGCCGCCGTCCAGGGCGCGATGCTCGACAAGCCGGAACTGGCGCTTGACCTTCTGGCCTACACCTTCGCCCAGAAATGGGGCGGGCCGCTGGCCGTCCGCACGGACGAAAGTCCGATCACGCCCGCGACGGAAACCGGCTTTGTGCCCGATCCGCGTCTGCTTGGCCGCGAGGGGGAGGATGAAGGCGAGGACGAGGACAGCACGCCCGAGGCCGATCCCTTCGATGCCTTCCGCGCCAAGGGCAAGAAGCACCGCAACGCCGTTCTGGCCTTGGCCTTGGCCCGCAGCCTTCGTTACAGCGACCGCGATCCGGTCTTTGCCAAGGTCGAGGCCGAAACGAAGGCCAGCATCCGGCAGGTCTGGACGCCGACCGCCGAGAACGTCTTTGGCCGCGTCAGCGCCGACACTCTCGACGCGCTGCATCTGGACCTGACCGGCTGCGATCCCCACGGCTCCGGCTTCAAGGCGTTCAAGAGCCAGAAGAAGGGGGAAAAGGCGGCGGCGATGGAACGGCTGTTCACCGACGCCGCCTATCAGGCTGCATGGAGGATCGACGCCGAGAAGAAAGCCCGCATCGACGCCTGGGTGCCCGACTGCTTCTGATCCGATGAAGGACCGGGGCGGGTCAGCCTGCCCCAGTCCATCCTGCCCCGGTCACGTTCTTTCTTTTTGTTTCACCCCCCCGAAGGAGTGCCTTGATCATGCCCGACTTCACCGCCCACCGTCACCCTGTTCTTGCCGTCCGCTGCCCGATCTGCCGCACGGCCCCCGGCCTCTGGTGCCGCCGCCCGAGCGGCCACAGGGCGAACGATCTCCACGCCGCCCGCCGCGCCGAGGCCGACCGCGTATTCATCGAGCAGCACGGCCCCACCGCCGCGATCCTCCAGGCCGCCTCCGGCTGGCTGATCGACCCCCGCGCCCGCGCCCGAGATTGAACGACCCGGACCTTCCCTTCTTTCATCTCGCGCCCACATCATGCGTGATCCCGGTCAGAAGGAGACCCTGCAAATGACGGCTCATGATAAATTACGTCTGCGTCGTCCCCTGGACGAACGTTTCGAAAGGCGATCTCACTGCATGATGGAAAACGCCTGGCTCCGCCGCCTTGCGCCACAGACTGCCGAGGACAGGAAGCTGGTATGGAACCGGAAATCCCTGGTCCGTGAAGCACGCGACATGGCATCGTATCGTTGATTTCCTTTCCTTCCTGCAACGGAGGATCAACTGGCCCCGCCTTCGTGCGGGGCCTTTTTTGCTGGCGGTCTGGTCGTCCCGACCGGCCACGGGCATAGCCCGTGCCCCGTCCGGACAGTGCGCTTCGCGCAGAGCCGCTGCGCGGACCATCAATCCGGCGTCAGATCCGACACTGGTAACGCCCGGTAAAGCGTGGCCGGATGGCAGTTCACGAGTGCAGCCGCCTGGCGCACCGACTTGCCCTTGCCGATCAGGTCCGCCGCCAATTCCTTCTGATCTGCGGTCAGTTTGGGCTTGCGGCCGAACCGCACGCCCCGCGCCATGGCCGCGGCGCGGCCGGCGCTCGTGCGCTGATGGATCAGCGCGCGCTCGAACTCGGCCATCCCCGCAAAGACCGTCAACACCATCCGGCCGGCCGGCGTCGTCGTGTCGGCCCACGGCTCGGCCAGCGACCGCAGACCCGCATCGATCCGGTTCAGAGTCTCGGCGATGTCCAGCAGATCGCGCGTGGACCGGGCAAGCCGGTCAAGCCGCGTCACCACCACCACGTCATCCTCGCGCAACTGGTCCAGCATCCGCGTCAGCTCGGGCCGGTCGCGTTTCGCGCCCGACACCTTTTCCTCGAAAATCCTGCGGCAGCTCGCTGCTTCCAGGGCGGCGCATTGCAGCCGCAAGTCCTGGTCTTCGGTCGAGACGCGCGCATATCCCATCAGCATGTCGCAGATATGTCTCGAAATGAAACAGATATGCAACCGATATTTGCGACAGCGCAACGCCAGCAAACAGGCGCGGTTGCCGACCGTCGCGGAACTTAGGAATTCTACAGCGCGGCTTCGGACCAGTCCTTTGTCACCGCCTCGCTTGTCCATGCCTCAAGCGAACCGGATGGTGCGCAGCCAATCGAGGAACACGCGAACTCGCGGCGAGAGCTGCCGATCCCGTGGGTAGAGGACGGAAACCGGAGAAGGCGCCGGAGGGGTCGCCGCCAGAACTTCGACGAGACGACCCGTCTCCAACTCCGCCGCGACGTGGTAACGCGGCAACTGGATGAGGCCGTGGCCCTGGAGGGCCGCCATCACCAGAGTCTCAGCGCCCGTTACCGATATCGGCGCCGGCAGCACGACCTGCCGGATTCTCCTTTCCGTCGCGAACTCCAGCGGCATCAGGATGCCGGTGACGGAGGACACAAAGCCCACCATGCGGTGGCCGTTGAGCGTCTTCGGGGAAGCGGGCGTGCCGTAGCGCGCGAGGTACTCAGGGGCCGCACAGGTGATCTCGGCAAGCTCGCCCAGCCGGCGGGCGACCAAGTCGCTGTCGCGCGGCACACCCACCCGGACGACGCAGTCGACACCCTCGCGCACGAGGTCGACGAGCCGGTCGCCCTCCGAGAGAACGAGTTCGATCTCCGGGTATCGTTCGAGGAACCCGCCGAGCTTCGGCATCAGGAAATGCCGTGCCAGCGTCCCATGCGCATCGACCCGGAGGCGGCCCTTCGGCGCACCACCTTTGAACGCCGCTTCCGCATCCTCGATTTGGGTCAAGATCGACAGGCAGGTCCGTCGAAAGGCCTCCCCGTCGAGCGTCGGCGCCACCACGCGCGTGCTGCGGTCGAGCAGGCGCACGCCGAGCCGCGATTCAAGTTGCTTCACCGCATCGGTCACCGTCGAGCGCGGCAACTCAAGGTCGGCCGCGGCCTTGGTGAAGCTGCGCGTCTCCGCCACCCGGCAGAAGACCCGCATGGCTTCGATCCTGTCCATTGTTCGCCTATCCCGGATTCTGATGCCGGGTGGAAGCATATTATCCGTGCGCTGCCAACACCTAACTATGGGGCAGCCCGGCAAGAACCGCCGGAGTGCGAACCGGAAAGGACACATCATGACGATCGACGATCGGAGGATCGCCCTCGTGACCGGCGCCTCACGGGGCATCGGGGCGGCCATCGCCAAACGCCTCGCCGCTGACGGCTTCGCTGTCGTGGTGAACTATTCCGGCAGCGCCTCCGCCGCGGCGGACGTCGTGTCGGAGATCGAGTCGGCCGGCGGCCGCGCCGTCGCCGCGCAGGCCGACGTCGCCGATCCGAAGGAGGTGTCGAACCTCTTCGATCGCGCCGAGGACGCCTTCGGCGTGCCGCAGGTGCTGGTCAACTCGGCCGGGATCATGCAGCTCGCCCCGATTGCGCAAAGCGACGACGACCTCTTCGACAAGACCATCGCCGTAAACTTGAAGGGAACCTTCAACACGCTGCGCGAGGCGGCGCGGCGCATGCAGGACGGTGGCCGCATCATCAATCTCTCGACCTCGGTCGTGGGCGCGAAGCTGCCGACCTATGGCGTCTACACCGCCACCAAGGCGGCGATCGAGGCAATGGGCGCCATTCTCTCCAAGGAACTCCGCGGCCGGAACATCACCGTCAATGCCGTGGCGCCGGGGCCGACCGCGACGGCCCTGTTCCTGGACGGCAAGAGCGAGGAGCAGATCGAGGTCCTCAGCCACGCCAACCCGCTGGAGCGGCTCGGCCAGCCCGAGGACATCGCCGGCACGGTATCGTTCCTCGCCGGCCCGGACGGCGGCTGGATCAACGGCCAGACGCTGCGCGCCAATGGCGGCATGGTGTGAGGCAGGCGGACATGACCAAGACGATCCTCATCACCGGCACATCGAGCGGGTTCGGAGCCATGACGGCCCGCGCGCTCGCCGATGCGGGACATACCGTCTACGGCACCATGCGCGAGACCGAGGGGCGCAACGCGCCCCGCGTCAAAGAGGCTGCGGCCTATGCCAAGGACCACCGCGTGGACCTGCGCAATGCTGAAATGGATGTGGCCGACGAAAACTCCGTCGCCACGTGCGTGACAACGATCGAGACGGAAACGGACGGCATCGACGTGCTGATCCACAATGCCGGGCACATGGGCTTCGGTCCGGCGGAAGCGTTCTCGCCCGAGGACCTGGCGCGCTACTACGACACCAACGTGCTCTCAACCCAGCGGGTCAACCGCGCCGCGCTTCCCGCCATGCGGGCGCGGGGTCGCGGGCTCCTCGTCTGGGTCTCCTCCTCCAGCACGCGGGGTGGCACGCCACCCTTCCTCGCGCCCTACTTCGCGGCCAAGGCGGGGATGGATAGCCTAGCCGTCTCCTATGCCGCGGAACTGGCGCCCTAGGGCATCGAGACCTCGATCATCGTGCCCGGCGCGTTCACCTCCGGCACGAACCACTTTGCCCATGCTGGCAAGCCCGCGGACCCAACGGTGCACGCCGCATATATGGACGGACCGCTTGCAGGCGTGGACCAGCAAGCGCTCCAGGGCCTCGCCTCACTTGAACCTGATGATGCCGACCCTGCAGAGGTCTCCCGAGCGATCGTGCGCGTCGTGGACACGCCGTTCGGCAAGCGGCCGTTTCGCGTGCATATGGACCCATCCCGTGACGGAGCGGAAGAGGTCAACGGCGTTGCCGACCGGGTTCGTGCCGAGATGCTGCGGCGCATCGGTCTGGAAAGGCTGCTCCGGCCTGAGTTCCCGGCCAGCTGAGCTTGTTTCCCGATGTCATGCCTGATGCCTGAGGCGGCGCTCGATCTTAGCGAGGAGGACGAGAGCGCTTGCGAGCAAAAGGGCTGCGTTGAAGGGGTGGAAAGCGAGGGCGGCGGGTCCGGCCGCCGCCAGCGCGACCTGCAACAGGTAAAGCAGAGACATCAGCCCCGCCCACCAGTTGAAGCCGCGAAGCCGGCGGATCGAAAGTGCTCCACTGAGTAGCGCGGCAACCGGAACGAAGAGCGCCATCCCTAGCGTGACGTGTGCCTCCCAGGGAAGACCTCCAAAAAGGGCTTGGCCCGCGAGGAGAAACTGCGCGGCCAATCCTGCTGGCAGCAGCCGTGCCGACCAGAGGAACCAGGACGGTGTGCCGCGCTCGAGGTCGACGAGGGTGTCATGAGCTGTGCTAGCCATGGCTCAAGCAGCCTTCCGCTCGGCGGTTGTCGTCGCGATGAAGCGCTCGAGCGTCGCTGCGTATCCGTGGGCCGCCTGATCGAGTTGGTCGGGCGCAAGACGGTCGGCCTCGAAGACGAGGTACGGCTCGTGCCAGGGCAGGCCGCAGCGATATGCGGTGGCCTTGAGAGGCGTGAAGATCTCGTCGACCGTGAAGTGGTTCTGTCCGCCGCGCGTATATGCACCGGGGAGGTTGCCGGCGGTCGCCGCGATCATTAGCGGCGTGCCTTTCAGCTTATCCCCTTCGGTCTCGGCGAAGATGTAATACATCCGCGTCAGCACCGCGTCCTGCCACGCTTTCAGCAGGGGCGGGGTCGAGTACCACTGGATGGGAAACTGCAGCACGATCCGGTCGGCTGTGAGAAGGCGCTCCGCCTCCCGCCTTCCGTCCGCCTCGAAATCGATGCGGCCATCCGGGTACTCGGACTGAACATCGACCACCTCGACGCCCGGCACCGTCGCTGCCGCCTTGGCGAGAGCCGCGTTGGCTTTCGACTTTGCAGGGTGGCGATGGAAGAGGAGGATCAGGGTCTTGGACATGGATTGCTCCTTTGGCGGCTTTAGTGCGCCGCTGAGCAAGATGGGGGACCGTAATAAATCATTCCAATCGATCCTTAGTATGTGCAATTATCGATCTCATGAATTTACGTGCCATCGACCTGAACCTGCTCGTCGTCCTTGATGCGCTGCTCGACGAGGCCCACGTCAGCCGCGCCGCCGAGCGGCTCAACCTGTCGCAGCCTGCCGTTTCCAGCGCGTTGCAGCGCTGCCGTGGTCTCTTCGGCGATCCGCTCCTGGAGCGTGGTCGTGGGACGATGCGACGAACACAGAAGGCAGAGACGCTGCGCGCGCCCCTGAAGTCCCTTCTGGCGGGCGTGCACGATCTGGTCGACCCGCCGGAGGTGCCGCTGACTGAAATCCGGCAGACGATCCGCATTGTGGCCGCCGACAGTCTCGCCGCATTGCTCGCGGGGCCTTTGCTGTCAGATCTGCGCACCAGTGCGCCGGGCCTCGACATCGTGTTTCAGCCCTGGCGCGGCGCCCAGCCGGCTGAGCTTGCATTGTTCGACGGAGATGCGGACCTGGCGATCTCTGTCTTTGAGCGCGACGTCGAGGGGCTGGAGCGCAGGCAGATTCTGTTTGAGACCTACGTCGTTGCCATGCGGCGGGATCATCCCGCCGCCCACTCCTTCGATCTCGAGCGCTGGCTTGAATGGCCGCACGTCGTGGTGTCTGGCCGCGGTGAGGCGCGCACACCGCTCGACCGAGATCTTGAAGCGAAGGGCCGAACGCGACGAGTCGGGCTCGTCGTGCCGTTCTTCCACGTCGTGCCTGAGCTGCTCGTCAAGACCGACCTGATCGCCACGGTGCCATCAAGCACTGTTTCGACGGAGCTCAAGACGGCCTTGGCAGTCTTCGACCCGCCCCTCCCGGTTCCCGGATTTCCTCTGCATCTCGCTTGGCACAGCCGCCGCAACGGCGATCCAGCCTTGCAGCATGTCGCAGATGTTGTTTCGAAGCTGGTGTCACATCGAGCATGAGCTGGTCGATTTCTGGCACGTTCGAAACTCAGGAGTTCCGCGACAGGGCGTCCCCTTCGGGCCAGGCTCTCGTTCCAACCGCTGACGCGGTTTTCACCCGAGCCGCGCAAGCGCGTCTCGGCCCTGCGGGTTTCGATCCTTGACGCAGCAGTTGACCACAGGACTCGCGATCCTTCGCTCTGTGTGGGCGCGTCCCGCTCGTCCTGGCGGCTGATTGCCTTGGACAACTGCCCTCGGAGATCCCCGCTGTCGCGGTGATCGCTGTCCGGGGGGATTCGGACAAGCCGAACGCCCCCGGCTTGGTGGGCCACGCGCGAAGGGCGCGTGTCCGTCCTGGGAACCGCCGGTTCCCCCACGCAAGGCTGCGCGCTTGACGGGGGCGAGGGGTTTCCCCGGCCTTCCTCCGCGCTGCGCGCTCCGTGCAGGCCGGGTGATCCCCCTCCCCTCGCCCCCTACGCGCAACCTTGCATGGGTCCCCCTCCTGCCCTCGCCGGGAGGCAGGGTTTCAGGAGAGGGGCGCGCTTCGCGCTTCCTCGCCAGAAACCCCGCCCCATCAAGGGGCACCCCGACCGAGGCACAGACCAAGGCGGGACCGTTGCGAAAAGGAGTCTGCAATGACTGTTTCAACCGTCCACGCATGGGAGCCGAACGGCCTTCCGCGCGGCGTCACCCTGTCCGACTTCGACGGCTTCTGCCTGTCCCCCGTCCGCGAAACCGGCGACGGCGACGTGACCGTGTGCTGCCCGCATGAAGCCGGGTTCTGGTCAGTCTATGGCTTTCACAGGGAAGCGCAGGAATGGCAGATCGTCCACGATGCCGATGCCCGCGACATGGGCGAAGCCCTCGCCCGGATCGCGGAAACGACCCTGCACCGGATCGAATACCGCGATGCCGACCGCAGTTATGCCAACACCACCCTGTTCGGCCTGTCGGAAATGCTCAGGAAGCGGATGGAGGAAATTGCGGCGGATGATCCGCACTGGATACCGCTGCACGAGCTGCGCCAGCACATCGACCTGGCCCTTCTGGCGCGGGAGGGCTGACGCATGGGCTGGCTCATCTACAACCACACCCCCGCCAGCATCCGCGACGAGATCGCGCGGCTTTGCGGCGGTGAGAATGAGGCGCGGCAGAGCTATGCCGTTCACATCAGCCAGAAAGGGAATGTCTGGTATGCCGCTGTCCGCGTAGAGCCGAAGGAGGCGCGCTTGCCCTCCGGCCTTGATGCCACCGGTGATTATGAGACGGACGCCACCGGCAGCTACACCTTTGCCGCCGTGTTCCTGACCACCCGGCAGGGTGGCGGATGGGGCTACAAGGACATGGACGAGACGATGGGGCCGAACGAGGCGCAAGCGCCTCTCAAGCTGCTCGACCTTCTGTCGCCCACGACGAGCGAATGGGCGCAGAAATGGCGGCAGAAATGCCGCGACAATGCCGCCCTCACGTCCCGCCCCCTGAAACCCGGCGACGTGATCCGGCTGGAACAGCCCTTGCGCTTCACGGACGGCAGCGAACGCCAGACCTTCCGCGTCAGCACCGACAAGTATCCCGGCGCGCGCCGCAGCCGCACGGTTTTCGTCTGCACAGAAACCGGTGCGGCCTGCCGCATCAGCAACATCCGGCAGCGCAACTGGACCCGCATCTAAGCAGCCCGCCGCGCCTTCGGGCGCGGCCCCTGCCCCGCAAGGATTTTCGCCATGACCATGCACGACCGCACCACCCCCACCGTCGGGGGCGCGCTGACCGCGCCCGCCAACCTGCGTGCCATCTGCGCCGCCCGAGACGCCGCCCTTGAACAGATGGAGCGCGCCGCCGCCGCCCTTTGCGCCGCCTATGACCTGACCACTGACGCCGCCAACACCGCCAAGGCGGCGCATGGCGGCTGGCACTCGCCCCGCACGGATCGCCGTGAAGAAGCCACCCGCGCCCGCCTCTGGCGCGACGGCTTCGACCCGGCCGAAAGCATCGAGGCGTTCCGCCGCGACCTGGACGCCGCCATCTGGACCCGGCTTCTGGAAGAAAGCGGGCTGCGCCGCATCATGGACGCGCAGGAACGCGACACCATGGACCGCGCCTTGCAGCAGGACGTGCCGCCCGCGACGGCCGAGAACATCGGCGCGACCGTGGACCGCCTGCTTGGCGACTCCGAACTGATCTTCCGGCGCGGGATCGCGCGCGCCTTCGCCGCGCTTGATCGCCGCTTCAAATCGCATGACGGCTTCAAGGTTGGCAGCCGCATCATCCTGACCCATGTGTTCAGCGATTATGGCGGGTTCAGCTATGGCCGCATCCGCGACACGCTCTATGATATAGAGCGCGCCTTCGCCGTGCTCGATCACGCACCCGACCGCGCCGGAGAACTGGAACGCGCCCTGATCCGCGACCGCAGCGGATCATGGGGACCGCGCCAGTCCGAGGTCGAGACCAGCTATTTCAAGGCGCGGGGTTTCAAGAACGGCAACGCCCATCTGTGGCTGACCCGCGACGATCTGGTTGAGAAGGTGAACCGGGAGCTTGCCGAATACTACGGAGCGGCCTTGGCCGACGCCGCCCCCGATACCGCCCGCCCCGAGGACTACAAGCCCACCGGCACCGCCGTTGCCCGCGATCTGGCCTTCTACCCCACACCCGCCGCCGCCGTGGACGAGCTGATGGACGGGCTTTATCTCACCCCCGGCGCGCGCGTGCTGGAGCCATCAGCCGGGATCGGCAACATCGTCCGGGCCGCGCTGACGCGCGGTGCCCAGGTCGATGCCGTCGAAATCCATCCCGGCCGGGCCGACGCCCTGCTTGGGATCGGCCACGCCGATCTGCACGTCGCCTGCACCAACTTCCTGACCATGCGCCCCGAGCCGGTCTATGACCATGTGCTGATGAACCCGCCCTTCGCGGGCAAGCACTTCATGGCGCATGTCCGGCTGGCCTTCGACTTCCTCAAACCCGGCGGCGAGCTGCGCGCGATCCTGCCCGCCTCGGCCGAGGTCAACGAAACCCCCGCGCACACCAAGTTTCGAGCATGGGCCGAGCGTTACAGCCCCGGCTGGCGCGGCCTCTGGCGTGATCTGCCCCCCGAGAGCTTTGCCGAGGTCGGCACCCGGATCGCCACCGTGATCTTGACCCTGCGCAAGCCACCGGCCTAGAGTCAGCCATTCCTTCTTGCAACGGAGGTTTAACTGGCCCCGCTCACGCGGGGCTTATTTTTGGCTGCTGCGCGACCGGAGGTTTCAACCGATAGCCCGTCGCCGCCATGCGCCGCCCATTTTTGACCGTCCAGCCACAATTCGATCCGGCCGAGCGCGTCCCGGCAAGCCGGGACCAGGCTCTAGTTTCAACCGCTAAAGCGGCTTCCACCCGAGCCGCGCAGGCGCGTCTCGGCCCTTCGGGTCACGATCCTTCGCGCGGGATCTGTTGCGCAGGCAGGAACGGCTTGCGCCGCCCCTTCCATCCCGGCGTGGCAAGGCATCCCCTCGATCCGCCGCCCGATGCCGCCGACCGGGAAAGCCAGCAGCTCGACCGTCGCCCCCGGCCCTGTCCCGCCGCGAGAGGCAACGGCCCTGTCACAAAGCATGTCTTGCCGTCGCATCCTCCGGGGTTGGCCGGTGCGAGCGGCAATCCTGTCGGTTCTCCTTTTTCCTCTTGTGCAATCTGGACCGGGGCGGCCAGCGGACCGGCCCGCAAGCGAGCCTTCAACGCCTGATTTCCCCTGGCCTACGGCCATTCCTCGCGAGGCAAATCAGCCATTGACCGCCGGCCTCATGGCCCCGGCCCTTTTCGATATGCACGGAAAAAGGAGAACCGCCATGTCCACCTACTACCGCGTCACCGTTCCCGTCGAAGGCCGCGACGGCAAGACCCGCTTCCGCCCCGTGGGCGTCATGTTCCCGCAGCGGGACGGGGCCAAGAGCGCCTTCACCCTCAAGCTGGATTTCCCGGTCGGCGTCACCGAGCTGGTCCTGTTCGAGCCGAAGGATGCCCCGCCCGACGACCCGGAGTGAGAAGAAGGGGCGGCGCAAGCCGCCCCTGCCCCCGTCTTGCGACGGGCGCAACAGATCGTCGGAGATCCCCGCTGTCGCGGTGATCGCTGTCCGGGGGGATTCGGACAAGCCGAACGCCCCCGGTTTGGTGGGCCACGCGCGAAGGGGCGCGTGTCCGTCCTGGGAACCGCCGGTTCCCCCACGCAAGGCTGCGCGCTTGACGGGGGCGAGGGGTTTCCCCGGCCTTCCTCCGCGCTGCGCGCTCCGTGCAGGCCGGGTGATCCCCCTCCCCTCGCCCCCTACGCGCAACCTTGCATGGGTCCCCCTCCTGCCCTCGCCGGGAGGCAGGGTTTCAGGAGAGGGGCGCGCTTCGCGCTTCCTCGCCAGAAACCCCGCCCCATCAAGGGGCACCCCGACCGAGGCACAGACCAAGGCGGGACCGTTGCGAAAAGGAGTGCCATAATGGCCTTTGATCTTTACCAGCACGTCACCGATACCATCGTTGCCAGCCTTGAGGCAGGCACCCCGGCGTGGCGCAAGCCGTGGACCGGCGACACCGGCGGCGCAGCCTTCCCGCGCCGTGCCAATGGCGAACCCTATCGCGGCATCAACGTCCTGATGCTGTGGCTGACCGCCGCCGAAAACGGCTATCGCGCCGCCCATTGGTTCACCTATCGTCAAGCACAGGAAGCGGGCGGGCAGGTCCGCAAGGGCGAGAAATCCGCAACCGTGGTGAAATACGGCACCTTTGAGCGCCAGGCCGAGAGCAGCGACGATCCGCGCAAAATCCCCTATCTCAAAGCCTATCGCGTATTCAACGCCGAGCAGATCGACGGCCTGCCCGCCGAGTTTTACGGCACCCCCGCCGAAGAACCGCGCGACCTTGGCACCGCCGCCGATCCCGAACTGGACGCTTTCTTTGCCGCAACCGGCGCGGAAATCCGCACCAGCGACGAGCCGCGCGCCTACTACAACCCCGTTGCCGACTTCATCCACATGCCGCCGATTGCGACCTTCCACGAGGCGGGCGGATATTATGCCACCCTCGCCCACGAGGCTTGCCACTGGACCGGACACACCAGCCGCCTTGACCGGCTTGGCCGCTTCACCGACCGCAAAGCCTATGCGTTCGAGGAACTGGTTGCCGAAATCGGAAATTGCATGGTTTGCGCCAGCCTTGGCCTTACCCCCGACTTCGATCAGTCCGCCGCCTATGTCGGAAGCTGGCTGCGCGCGCTTCAGGACGACAAGCGCGCCATCTTCAAGGCCGCGACCGAGGCACAGAAAGCAGCCGACCTGCTGTTGCAGAGCCGCCCCGCCGAGGAAAGGGCTGCCGCGTGAGCGGCCCTACCCCCCTGCCCGCGCTGACCTGCCGCAAATGCGGCAGGTCTAACCCCCGAGTCTATCTTGCGCCGGTTGTGGTCGAGGGCACCGGCACCTGCATCTGCATGGATTGCGCCGCCGCGCGCGGCTGGCTGGACCGCAACGGAAATCTCAAATCGGGGATCGCCCTATGACCTACGAGCTGCGCGACGACCCCGACGATCTGCCGATCATCTGCGCCACCGAGGCCGAGGCCCGCCGCCGGGGCCGGCGTCGGGCCGCGCGGATCGGTCAGCCGGTCTTGATCTATGAGGTGGACGACCGCCACGGCGAACGGTTCATCGGCACGGTTGACTAACACCCCTGCCCCGCGTCCCGCCTGTCGCGGGGCGCAACCCTTCTGAAAAGTAGGCCGCGCGCGCCCCGGCCAGGGCCAGGACGCGCGCCGCCATGCGCCTGTGCGGCGCCCGCAGCCGCTGGCGCGGCCATATCTGACCGCAAGTCAGCCTTTTGGGACGCAGACGGACAGAAAGCGGTTCGACGCGCTCACAGCCTCGATCACCTGCGCGCGCGCGGCCTCACAAGCAGGTTCGCTCAAAAACTCGGCCGAAAACCCGCCGCCCATCACGATCACCAGAAGAATATACATCAGCTTTTCCTTTCCTTGAGCCGAACGCCCGGCCCCCCATCGTTCGTTGCCAGAAACTCCACTCCCGCCGCCTCCAACGCCAGGCGCAGCGCATTGAGAACCACCGCAGAGGTTTTCGGTCCTCCCTCGCTTTCCGCCCGGCGCACGGTGGCAATCCCGACCTTCGCCCGCTCGGCCAGGTCCTCGGCCGAGAGCTTCACCAGGGCGCGGCCCGCCCTGATCTGGGCCGGAATGATTGTAAAGGCATCACTTGATTTCATATTGATCGAACACAGCTCGCTTGATAGGTTTCCAACCACATGACACGAGAAAACGCAGCCATGAAGCCAAAACGATCCCGTAAGCTCTTTTGCACTGTGATCGCGCGGATCATCGACACCCGGACCGGCGAGGAAGCGGGGCTGCTTTACCGTTGGAACACGGGCGCGACGCAGAAGGAATGGCATCGCGGCCCGATCAAGCGGTTCCGGCTCGAACACCTACCAGACATGAGCAATTTTCCCCCGCTCAATGACGAGTGATCGGGGGATCGGCTTTCACGTCCAGAGGGCGCAATCGGTAATCGGCCACCTTCGCCCCGAACCATTCCAACCGCCGCTCACCCGTATTCCATTGATACTGTGCCCCGACCAGTTGACCGGTCCTCGCGTCAATGATTTCAGCTATGGCCCGAACAAACAGCCGCCTGCCCTTCCCCTTCGCCCCGCTTTTCTTTTGCATCCTGAAACCCCTTTCTGGCCCGGCTGAAAGAAAATGAAGGCCGCCGGGAAGCTCGCTTCCCGGCTTGCCTTCGTGGCGAGCAGCGGAGGGGGTCCCGCGCAAGGTTGCGCGTAGGGGGCGAGGGGAGGGGGATCACCCGGCCTGCACGGAGCCGAAGGCGCAGGAAGGCCGGGGAAACCCCTCGCCCCCGTCAAGCGCGCGGCCTTGCGTGGGGGAACCAGCGGTTCCGAGACAGCCGCGCGCCCTTCGCGCGTGGCTCACCGGGCCGGGGGCGTTCGGCTTGTCCGAATCCCCCCGGCAGGCGCGCAGTTGCGCGCCTTTGCCGCGATCCCCGCCTTCGCGGGGATCACTCAATCAATATCCGGCGTTGGTCATCAGCTCATCGAGGAAATCGGAAAAGCGGGCGCGGGCGTAATGGTTCAGCATCGAGCGCAGAACGCCGAAACCGGCCGGATCGAGCCGGGCTTCCATTTTGGCATATTCGGCCGAAGTGAACCGCACCCGCGTTTGCATATGTCGCCCCACACTTTCCGCCCGATCAAGGTCAACCTCGCCTGCCTTGACGGTCTTGAGCTGCCCCATCAGTTCGGGTTTGAATCTGTTGAGGCTGTTCCGCAGCAAGGTCACTGGCGGCAGGCACACCGCTGCGGCCCATATTTCCGCGCGCCTTTCCAGATCCGAGGGGATGCGGATGGTCAGGGTCACATCGACACCGGCATCCGTGGCCCCTGCCCGTCCTGCCTCCGGGGTTTTCTCGGGCGGCGGCGGCGGAGGTGCGATATCGTGCCGTCCGCGGCCTGGTGCAGTTTCTGCGTCATGTCCGACCGTCGCTGTTTCCGCGGCCTCGCCGCTCGCCTGACCAGCGGGCGGCGTCTGCACCGCCGGCGGCTGCTTTTGCGACGGTTGCTCTGTGATTGGCGGATCGAGGGGTGCGGCCGGTTCCGGTCCCCTCCCCCGTTCAACAACCTCGACCGCCTCCGGCTGCACGTCCGCAGGTTCGGTTGGCCGGGCTGCGTCCAGCTTACCCCGGAGCTCCTGTGCCAACGAGCTAAGGGGATTGGGCTTGCTTGAGGCGGTCTTGCCGATGGTTTGGGTAAACTCGCCGTCGCGTTTCAGTATCACGTTCGGCTTTTTGCGGGAGCTTCTCATTCTACTGCCTCGGCATCGGACAACATCACTTCATCGAGCAGTTCCAGAACCGCGTCCATCTCATCCAGGGCGTTCGTCAGATGGTTCTGGACGATGCCCTTCCGGGTGTTATCGCGGATCGCGCCGAGCAGCCCTTCGCCATCGACCTGCTTATAGGCTTTGCGCTCCATGATCGGTTCTTCAATGACCGGCATGGAGGCAAGGATTTCCTGGATCGTCTCTCTTTCGATTGCACTCGGTTCTGCCGACACCCCGTTAATGACAACACGATACTCCGGCACCCCGTCCGGATTTCTGACACGCCCTTTCAGACGCTCGTGCCAGATCAGCGTTTCCATCGTTTCGGTGAAGTCGTTTCGACCGGGCCGGATCGGCGCAACGACCAGATCTGATTGCAGAACCACATCGTCCAGAGCTTCGCTTGCACCGCCATAGGTGTCGATCAGGACCAGGTGATCATGCGCGGGTTCCGCGTTGATGGCCTCGATCGTGGCGGTGATTTCGTCGGGATCAAACGTGTGGATCACATCGGCGCGGTCATTCCAGTTGCCGAGCTGCTTGGCCGCCATCATCCAGCCATAGCAACCCTTGCTGCTGTCGGTGTCGAAGATCGTCACCCGTTCACCTCGCACAATGGCGGCGCTCGCCAGCCCGCGCACCAGCGTCGATTTCCCACAACCTCCCTTGCGGTTGATAACGGCGATCACCCGGATGCCTTTGCTCATCACTGTCCCTCATGCCTTGCGTTGTTTTGTTCGGTCGATCCTGCACTGTGGCTTTCCGGCGATCAATCGCTTTTTCGTTGGGTCGGTCTGGTGGTCTGTCGGTTTGTCACTCGGTCTGTCGGTTTGTCTGGCGGTCGGTCGGTATTTCACTCGGTCTGTCGGTTTGTCTGGCGGTCTGGCGGTAACTCGTTAAGGCGGTCCGGCTGTAACGCTGTCTTGCGCTGGTTCGTTCGGTCGCTGTTGTGGTCTGTCGATGTGGCGAAAGAGGCTCCAGAATGATCGTATAGGCTTCCTGGCGAGTTGTGACGCTCTGACGCCTGCCGCGTAGCGAGGGAGGCGCTTCCCGGCCCGCACAGCAAGTCTCAGCCATATCCGAGCGCCTTGGCGATCCGACCGTCATACCGGGAGGGTTGAGGGTGATGCCCGAACCTCTTGCTCCGATCACGCTTCGAGGGAGGCTTGAAAACGGTTGACGAAGGTAGGGCAAAGAGGGAAGGGTGGAAGTGGCAGGAACTGCCAAATGTTTACAAAGCTGAATCAGGTGGCCCTTGACCCGTCAGAGACTCACTCCTTCCAAGCGCGATGAGGCGATCCGCCGCTTGCGGGCAGGCGGGACCGCCCAAACCGTCGCGGATGCCGTAGGGGCGTCAAAGGACACGATTGCCAAGGTGCGGCAGCACGAGGTTCGCAGCCGCGACAGTGCCACCACAGACGGCAAGCCGGTGTCGGCGCGGCTGACCCCGGCCGAGATCGAGCAGTTGGAGTGGCTGAAAGCCCGCTTCGGATTCGGCTCCAACTCCGATGCAATCCGCGCCCTGGTGCGCGCAGCGTCGGGGATGCTGGAGTTCGATCCGGTGACGGCCGAAAAACTGGACGAGGTTCGGGGCGATCTGCGCAAGATTGGAGTCAACGTGAACCAGATCGCGATGGCATCGAACCGGGGCCGGATCGACTTGGCGCGGCAGGAGTGGCAGGCGGTTGACGAGCTGCGGCGCGCGTTTCCACGAGTGGAGGGCTACCTGCGGGCGGTGGTGAACGAGCAGCGGCGGCGCGGGACGCGGCTGTTCCAGAAGTTCATCGAGGCCGGACGTGGCTGATCTGGCCGATGACCTGATCGGTGAAATCCGCCTCGGCCGGGGCGGAGGTGGGCGATTCAGGAACACCACCTTCGGCAAGGCGCGGCGGGATAGGGCAGGGGGGTCGCTGTTTTCCGCACGGGCGCGCAACCTGTGGCGGGTCGGGCAGGGGTCGAACGCCGCAGTCCTGAAAAAGATCAGTCAGGGCGGCACCCATACTGGCGCGCAACTGGCCGCGCAGTTCGACTATCTGTTCGGCAAGTCGGAAGCGGTGTTCGGCAACGCGGTTGAACTTGAGTGGGGCGCGCGGTCGCTTACCGACGTGCAGCGCAACGATATGGCACTTGATTGGGAGGATGCGTGGTCGGGAGAACCGAAGAACGGCCATACCACGCATCTGCTGCTGTCGTTTCCGGCCGATCTGTCTGCCAAGAAGGCGCTGCGGATCGCAGAGGATTGGGCCTTCGAGATGTTCCAGTCGGGCACTCATGTTGACGACCAGTGGTCCTATGTCGCGGCGCTTCACACTGACAGGGCGCATCCGCATGTCCACATCGTTCTGAACAATCGCGGGCTGCACAACGACGAGTGGTTCTACATCGCCCGCGACAACGTGTTCTGCCTCGACATGATGAAGGAGCGCCTGGTCGAGTTGGCCGCTGACATGGGGGTGGAACTGGACGCCTCCTCGCGCTTGGAGCGGGGCATCCTGACCTACGGCCCGACCCGCGCCGAGATCGAGGGTGCCGCGCGCGAGAAGCGGGCGGTCCACGAGCGCAAGCTGCATGACAAGGCGCTTGAGGACGGCCTTGCGGTGGTGGAACAGAGTGCCGCCACATTGCGGATGCTGGCCTCGATTGCCTCGCTTTCCCGTCTAAAGGACGTGGCGCTTCGCATGGAGCGGGCGGCCGAGATTCTTGAGGCGGGCGGTATTTTGACCCCGAAAGCCCTGGAGATTGAAAACATGGACCTTGAAAAAGCCGAAAGCCGGAAGGAACTGGACCGCGTGTTCACATCCTGGCTGGACACTGCCGAGCGCGAGATTTCCACGCTCGACCCCGCCGACCGGCGCGAAATGCGGCACGAATTGGCCGAGGTTACGACCGAAATCATGCGCGACCTGGGCGATGCGCGCGGGGCCGAGTTGGTGCAGCGTGCGCCCCGTTCCGAGCTATACAAGACGCAAGTTCTGGACGACGAAATCCGGCGTGGCAAGGTGACGATGGATTTGAGCGAGGACGCCGCCCGCGAGGTCAAATCCGCCGTGTTCGAGGCCGGCGAAGCCATCGGCATCGACCGGGAGACGATGGAGCGCCGACTGGAGCATCCGGCCGCGAACGCCTGGCAGGAGCGCGAATGGGTAAAGCAGGATCTTAACGCTGTCTCAAAGGCGCGGGGTTTCGATCTGGACCGCGAGGACGAGCGCCACGCCGCCGCCGATCTGGTGGACCGTTTCTATGCCACCGCCGCCAAGACGCTCAACAACGCCCTTGAGATTGACCACAGCCACGAGAAAGACCGCCTGACGCGGACGCTGGAATCGTTGACCGAGGTTCATCGCCAGCACGGCCGCGTCGAGTTCGAGCATGAGGATCACGCCGAACGCTTCGCCAACGATCTGAAGGAGCGTTACGGGGAAAAGGTGGTCGAGCAGATCGCCGCCGGCGACGACCGGGCGCTTGCGCTCGACTTCCCCGAGCCGGGGCAGCGGCGCGAAATCTCGAAGGCGCTTGTCGCGGCCGCGGAGAGCCACGAGAGCATCGGCCTGACCATGCGGCAGGTGGAGCTTGCCAAGGAACGGCTGCACGAGCGCGACACGCCTGAGCATGAACTGCGCCGCAAAGATCACGACCTGGAGCTGTAGGAGGAGGGCCAATGAACCGCATGAGCGTCGCCATCCCGGCGGGCCTGATCGCCGGGGCCTTCGTCGGCTTGATGATCGGGGGCCTCTGGCTGCAATGGCAGCTCGGGACCAACATGAACGCGGGCAACCCGTTCATCCTGGTAACGGACTTTCCCGGCTTATCCGGGCTGCGCCAAGATCCGTGGCGCACCGCCTATTTGATTGTCGTGGGCGGGTCAGTCTTTCTGGCGCTTGTGGCGCTCGTGTTCAGTTTCACCCACCGGCTGACCACCTACGGCAAGGCTCATTTTCAGACCAAGGGCGAGGTCAGGAAAAGCGGGCTTCTGATGCCCATGGGGGCGGGTCTGGTGTTCGGCAAGTTCGGCAAGCCGGCGAGAAAGAACAGGACCGGGCGCTTCGTCTGCGGCGGCTATGACCAGTTCCCGCACGCTCTGATCGCAGCCCCGACCCGCTCGGGCAAGGGCGTAGGCTATGTCATTCCCAATGTGCTGCTGTTCCCCGGTTCCTGTGTCGTGATGGACGTAAAAGGGGACATCTTCGAGGCCACGTCCCGACACCGGCTGGCGCAGGGCGACGCGGTGTTTCGCTTTGCGCCCTTCGACTTCGAGAACCCGACGCATCGCTACAACCCGCTCGAACGGATTGCCGGGATCACGGATACCGACCAGCGGTTCACCGAACTGTCCAAGCTCGCCAGCTACTTCCTGACGCCCAAGAATGAGAAGGGCGGGGCTTCCGATTTCATTGTGGGCGCGCGGCAGCTTTTCGTTGCGGCTGGGATGCTCGCCATCGAGCGCAAGACGCCGACCATCGGCGCGATCAGTCGCATCCTGTTCGGCAGCGGAAACAAAGAGAAGGCTTACCAGAAGTTTTCGGTCGAGATGCAGCACGAACAGTCCGCTACGATCTTTCTCAACTTCTCAGGCTATTCGGATCGCACCCTGTCGTCCTATTCCTCGGTGCTGGATGGGGCTGGGCTTGGTCTGTGGCTCAACCCGCGCATTGACAAGGTGACGAGCGCCAACGACTTTTCCTGGGACGACATTCGCCGCGCGCCGCACTCGATCTATATTGTCGCCAACTCTGACGACATTCCGACGCTGGCGCCGCTCTTGCGGCTGATGTTTGGGGAGCTGATCGCCACCATGCGCGCCCGGATCCCCGATCCGCGGCTTGAGCCGTGGCCGGTGCAGATCATCCTCGACGAATTTGACCAGCTCGGCCATATGCCGATCATCGTGCAGTCCTTGAAGCAACTCGCTGGACATGGTGCGCGGGTGTCGATCATCACGCAATCCGTTCCGGGGCTTGAAAGCATCTACACGGAGAACGAACGGCTTTCCATCGAGTCCGCAGCGGGCATGAAGCTATACATCGCCCCCAACGAGAAAAAGACCGCCGGGGAAGTGTCCGAGGCGCTTGGCAAGACCACCCGCCTGTCCCTCAGCGACAGCTATTCGCAGGACGCGCAGGGCATCCTGAAACGCTCGATTTCGCGACGCAACGAGGAACGGCCGCTGCTGACACCTGACGAGGTTCGCAAGCTCGACCCGAACAAGATCATCCTGATCCCCGAACGGCAGAACCCGATCCTGGTGGACCGGATCGTTTATTACCAGGATCCCTATTTCAAAACCATCTTTGACGCGCAGAAGGGACCGCTGCCCTATCCCGACTCCATGCGGGCCGAACTGGACGAGTTGAAGGCCAAGGTCACGTCGCTGCAACAAGCGAAAGTAGCCTATCCTCCGGCAGAGAACGCGCGCAAGGACGAGCAAGGAAAGAAGGACAAAGCTGCGGAACAACCAGAGCCGCCGCTAGCCCGCGAGGTCGCGGAAGAAGAACACAAGGCAAAGGTCGAGAAGGTCGCCGCTGAGGAAGGCGCGGCCCAGGAGGCCGAGGCACCCGGCAGCAAACCGGCGGCACTTCCTGCTGACAGTACCGGGCAGTCCGTGGCCGGATCATCGAAAAAGCCGACGCTCGCGCGTGACGTGGCAGAAGAACGACGTGGCGAACATGACAACCGGAGCGACGAGGCCGTGAAGGAAGCCATCAAGAAGAAGGCCCAGTCCAAGATGGACGAGTTTGACGCGCGGCTATTTAGCAAGAAGAAAGCGGCCTAGCCGCTTTCCCCATCAAGCGCGGGAAAGTAGGTTTCTAAAATCCCGCGATCCTCTCCCATGCGGCCGGTCTGCACAATCACGTCGATGGATTCGCGCACATAGTCCCGGATTTCCGCGAGCGTCAGCGGCATCCCCGCCCGCATCACCAGAAAGGCCAGCCGGTTGACCGCCTTGCGAGCGGTCGTGGCATGGATGGTGGTGAAGCTCCCCTCGTGGCCGGTGTTGATGGCTTCCAGGAAAGTGACAGCTTCGACACCTCGCAACTCGCCCAGGATGATCCGGTCGGGACGCAGGCGCAGGGTCATTTCCAGAAGCTTGTCGGCCGCGCGGGCGGAGGCTTCAACCCGTTCGGCAATCAGGCTCACCACGTTCGCTTGCGCAGGCAGCAGCTCGGCCGAGTCCTCGATCAGCACCAGGCGATGCCATTCCTCCACCATCCAGAGCAGGCGTCGGGCCAACTCGGTCTTGCCCGAGGACGTGCCCCCCGAGATCACGATATTCATGCGCGCCTCGATGCAGGCGCGCATGAACTCGTCGGGATCTTGTCCTTTAATTGCCATCTGACGGATCATGCGCAGCCGTTCCAGCCGCTCAGCTTCCAGCGAAACCGTCTGATCGCGCAGGAAGCGGAAGTGCTTGGGCGCTTCTCCTGCGGGCCTGCGACGGAACACTCGGAAGGTGATCGTGGTACCACCAGCAGAAGCCGGCGGGATGATGGCCTGGCAGCGCAGGGTGGCTCCGGCATAATCCACCGTGGTCGAGATCGCGGGCAGGGTATCGGTCAGCGTCAGGCGTTGCTTGTTGGCAATGAGGCCCGCCAGATCCTTGACCTCGACGGGCGAGAGCGCCACATCCGAGAGCGACATGGCGCTGTCGCCCGCGCGCTCCACCCACACCCGCCCATCGCTGTTGATCGCCAGTTCAATCGTGCTGTCCGCCTCGATCAGCGGGCGCAGGACGCGGAGCTTGCTTTCCAGATGCCCAAGCGCCGCCATCAGAGCATTTCCAGATCGGCGTTCACCATGACCATGACGACCGCGCCCTGGTCCACGCTGATCGTTGTCGGAATGTCGATGTAGTCCTTGATAATTGAGCCGACCGTATCGCTGGCGTTGGTGCCGATGTTCTCGGCCGTGTTCACTGCAATGTCGTCGTCGCTGTCACTCTCGACGGCTGCGGCCAGGACGGCGGGCGCGGCACCGATGATCGACACCGCCGCCGCCGCCGCAAAGCGGGACAGGGTGCGGTTGTTGACCCGGCCCGTCACGCCCGAGCGGCCGACGCGATCCGTGCCATAGGCGTCGAGTTCGACCGACTGGCCGTCCGGCGTGACCACCCGATCCCAAGCGACCATGATCCGTCGTTGGCCTTTTTCTATGGACGAGCTGTAGCGCCCGAACAGGCGCGAGCCGCGCGGGATCAGGACATTCGCCATGTCCATCGACCACACGTCATAGCTGACCGTGGCAGCCACATTGCCTTCGAGCTGGCTTGAGATCGCGTTCGCCAGCGTGGCCTCGATCAGCGTGCCCTGGACCACCGTGCGCGAGGGTTCCCCGATCACCTGGGCCTGCACCGCCTCTGTCCGGCCTGCCCGGCGGAAGCGGTCAGCGGCATCAAGGCGTTCATCCGTTCCGCTGGCGTTTCCTTCGCTATTCGATCCGCCGCCCCCTGCGCGATAGGCCACCATCGCGGACTGTGTTCGAGCCTGGAGCATGGCTTCTTCTTCGGCGCGGCGGGCTTCCAGTTCGGCCCGGCGCTGTTCGAGTGCAGCAAGGCGCTGCGCTTCCAGATCAGCCTGCATCTGTGTCTGGCCTGCAATCTGGTCGGCCATGTCGAGTTCCGTCTGGAGGCGCATATTGTCGCGGGTCAGTTCATCAAGCGTCTGGTCCTTGGCTGTCATGTCGTCGCGCAACTGCTGCATTTCCTGCCGCAGCGCATTGAGTTCAGCCGGTTCCGTCCCTGGTGCGGCCCTGGCCGCATCAAGTTCCGCCCGCGCCGCGTCAAGTTCGGCCTTGGCCCGCGCCAACTCTGCCCGTGCCCTTTCCGCATCCGCCTGGGCTTGCGGGTCCGCGACCGTGCGGATTTCTGTTCGGGCCGCAACTGGTTCCGGCGCAGGCGCAGGATCGTTTTCCGTCAGCGTAAAGCCATCAAGGCCGGTGTCGTCCTGGAACTCGCGGACCTCCGAAGTCTGCATGGGGGGCGGCGCTTCTGTCTGGGTTGGCTGCACCGTCGCCACATAGGCCCCACCGGCGAGGCCCGTGGCGAGCATCCCGGCCGGCAAGGCGAACCGCCGCCACCACGGCGCCGCCGCCACCGGCTTCTGCATCCGTTGCAGCCGCGCCTGAAGTTGATCGTCGTCGGCCATCAGCGTGCCCTCCGCCCTTTGCCGGGCTTTGTGCCTTCGATGCAGACATACTCATCGCCGTAGCGCAGCACCCACCGTTCCGAGCGTGCGCCCACGGTGATGATCGTCCCGTTCACGCTGCTGTTGACGCTGGTTTCCCGTCCCTTGGCATCGGCCCGGAAGATCGAGGGGATCGGGGCACCGGGTGGGATCTGGAACAGCGTTCGCTTACCATCGTCGGAAATCCCGACCGGCGTGAACTCCGCCGCGCCCGTGCGGTTGAGGACGCGATAGGTCATGGGAACTTCCGCCGGGATCGACGCCGAGGCCGCGCGCGAGCGTGAGCCGCCGCTGCCCGGCACGGTGAACTTCACCGACCAGTTGGGTGTGACAGACGAGGACTCGACCACGTTGATGAAGTAGAACCGACGATTGGTTTCGACCGTCAGGTTGGTGCTGACACCATCGAGAACCGGCTTAACGGTAAAGACGTTCGAGCCTTCGAGCTTGTCCACCTGGAAGGCTTCGCTGTCGCCAATGGCGATCGAGCGGATCGTCTCGCCGTCGCCCAACTCGACAAGGGTGACGTTGCGTACCCGCGTATGGATCGTATAAACCTGCCCCTCCTGGAAGGTGGCATAGGTCAGCCGGCTGTCATTGCCGCCCGCGCGCGGGCGCGCTTCCGCCAGGGCCGCGGCCGGGACGGTGAGCGCGATCAGCGCCGCAATCGTGGTCAGACGGATCATTGCTGGCCCTCCATGTTCTGCGCTTCAAGGCTTTCAGCGGTCACGCGGTAGTCGGTGACGGTAAAGCCAAAGGGATTTTCCCACACGAGCTGCACCGCGCTCGCGGTCGTGGGCTGAAACTCATAGGTGATCGTGGCGTAGAACTTGCCGATCCGGTCCGGCTCGCCCGCCTTCTTGAGCCGCTTGGTGAAGCGGACCTGCGCCGTCTTGGATGCAACCGGGGTGATCGAGAGAATATCCACGATCACCTTGCCGCTCGCGCCATAGATGAGCGGCGGATAGTTGGGGTTTGCCTTGTCCCATTGTGCCTTGAGCGTCGCCTGCATCCGGGGTGCCGACATGCGATACACTTGGAGGATTCGTGCCTCGTTGTCCGCTTCGTCATAGGTTTCGCGGTTCTTGACGTAGTTGTAGAGCAGCGATTGCTCGACCGCCGCACCTTGCTCCACCCCCGCCGCCTCGACACGCACGGCGCGTTCGGCAATCCCGGTGTCCTTGTCCACGATGGTCACAAACGCCTGCGTTTCCTTGAGAGGCAGCGTCAGTCCAGCCACGGCGACGCCTCCCAGGCCTGCCAGAACACCGCCGATGGCGACCATCCAGGCCAGCCGCTCGCGACGGCGGACCCCGAAGATCAGTTCGTTTTCCAGAATCGTCCTGCTGTCAGACTCGCGGTCCGCCATCGCATCCTCCACGTTTCGATAGGGTCAGGCGCGCTACTTGCGCTTGCCCTGCATAATTTCGATGCCCTGCATTTTCCTGCGCCATTCGGCGCCTTTTTCCGCCCACTCGCGGTCGCGGGCGCGAGCCGCCATCGCTGGGGTCTTGCCGGTGCGAGCGCCCGAAGCAGCGGCTTCGGCACGCGGAGCGACATACCGGCCGAGCATCTTTCCGGGTGTTGCCACCGCGCGGAGCGCCTCGGGGGCAAAGTTGGCGAGCTGAAAGCTGCCGGTGATGTGCGAAGCCGCAGTCGGGATCGCCAGAAGGGCGAAGATGCCGACGAAAGCAACAACCAGGAAACCGACGATCATGGCGGCTGTTTCCACATCGGCTTGCGGTCTGAATTGTGCGTCAGCCATCGACACCACCGCACCGATCACCGCTGCCGCTGCCACGGGATAGAGCAGGTAACCCACGAAGGCGGTCAGCCACGCCTCGAACAATGTCTTGGTCCGCTCGAAGATCGTGGCAATCATCGCGAGCGGCGCCACGCCGAGCAGGAACGCAATCATGATCTTGGAGAAGCCGACGATCAGGACATAGGCCGCCATCAGGATCGACAGGACGATGAACAGGAGCGCCGAAATGACCCCCCGCGCAATCGAACTGACTGCGCTGGCGACCCCATCCGACACATCGGACATCTGTACCGCAAACTTGTCCATCGCAGCTTCCGGCGTCGGCACGTCACCCTGGAAGAAGCTCAAGGCGAGGCTGCCCATACCCGATGACAAGGCATCATAAATCGTGCCGAAGTTGGCCCAAGATCGGGCAAAGATGAACACCAGCACGATCCGCGAGACGAGCTGCCAGGCATCGCGCATGGACATGCGGCTCACGCCAAGCGCCATCTGCACCCCGATCAGCACGATGAGCAGCGTGGTCACGATAGTCAGCATCGGATCAAGCGCATTGGCCGTGGAGGTGAAATACTTCTCGCCCACGTTCAAAACGGCTTTATCAAGAGTTCCAATGATGTTCTCGACTAAAGCCATTAGTATTCACCACACATGGCAGTGACGATTTTCAATTGTCGGTCATATTCGTTGTAGAGGTCGCTTGTGTGCTTAGGTTCAAGAACCTCGACTGCGAACCTGTCGCGCAGCCGATCCTCGAACATGGTAACCGCCTCATGAGGAATGACCTTGCCAGCACAGGTGCAGTCCTTGGTCGCAATGACGTTCGTGACCGACAAATAGCCAGATATATCCCGGTAGGCTCGATCTCCAGGATCACCATGACGTCGGAGGTTCGCCTGCATTTCCGGGGTCTTTTCGCAGGTCCGATAAGGCTGGTTGTCGTTCGCGCTCGGCACCCGCTCGATGCCGGACACGTCCACATCGGGGCCAAGGTCGAGGTTCAGATAATCTTCCTCCGCCTGCCGCTCGGCCTTGCTCATCCCCGCCTGCATTTCCAGCAGCTCCTTGAGTTCAGGCTCGGGCGCATCGATGCTGCCAAAGAAGCTGTCTTGCTCCTGGGCGGGCACCGCGCCGCCGTCTGGAGGCATCATCTGCGCCATCGCCAGCGTGCCCACCGCCAGGATCACCAGTCCGCCTGCGAGAACCGTCCGCTTCATGCTCATTCCTCCAGCCTCATCCGCAGGTATTTTTCCTCGTCTGCGGCGGTCGCGGCGTCCATGACGCCCATGTTGCCCTGACCGACCGTCTGGATCGCTTCCATAGACCACACATTGGCGAGCGCGATGCCAAGCTCGGCTGTGACCCGCGTGTTGAGGTCGATCGCTTCCTTCAACCCGCCCGTGTCGGGGATCTTCTGCACGAGGCCGTCGAGCCGGGTCAGGCTGTCCTTGGCCGCTTCCGACGAGCTTTCCGCCGCCACGCTCATAAAGGCGTTGACGTTGGCCGACTGGCCGATGCGCGAAGCGGTCTGATCCTCGCTTTGCGCCAGCGTGTCCACGCGATCCCGCGACAGGCCCGATTTCCCGAACGTGCTGTCCACATGGCCGGTGACGGTTCCGCCGCCCCGGAAGGCATCGCCCGAGGCCAGAACCCGGCCCCAATCGCCGGACCGCGCCGCCTCGACCGAGGTGGTCAGGTCCGCAAAATCGGGCAGAATGTCTTGTAGAAAGCTGTCGGGATCGACGCCCAGGTCCGCCAGCGTCAGCCCGTTGCGCAACGCGTCGATCTGGTTTTGCAGCAGCAGGATCTGTTCCAGTAGTTGCCGGGTTTGCTCATCGAGCTTCACGTTCTGCGCGATCTGCTCCTTGAGTTGCAGCTTCGCCTCGACAAGCTGATCTGTCAGCTTTGCCAAGCTAGTCACGTCGATGGTCGGCACGCCTTGGCTGCCCGCAGGCACCGCGAGGGCGCAGGCAACGGCGCCGATGGCCAGGACTTTCGTTGTCAGCTTCATCCGTCCAACCTCACTCGCAGGTATTTTTCATCTCGCGCATAGGCTTCCAGAAGTAGCGCATACCGCACCGCCTCAACCTTGCGCTGCACCGCTTGCAGCCGCGCCAGGATCACCGCCATGCGCGCCACTTCCGCCCGCGTGTAGGTGTTCAGGTCCATTGCGGTTTTCACCGACCCGGTGTTCTCGACTTGCAGCAGGATTTGCCGCAGCCGGGTCATGGAACCGTGCATCGTGTTCATGCTGACGGCCGCGTAGCCCATGGCCGCGTCCGACAGGTTCGAGGCTTCCGCAATCACCATGTCGCGCGGATCAAGCGTGCCGACCGCCTCCGCGTTGCCGTCCATCCGGGCCGCGTAGCGGTTGTAGTAGCCCGTGATCTTCACGATATAATTCTGCGTTTCCTTGTAGGGCGGAATGCCGTTGTATTTCTGGACCGCGCCTGGCCCGGCGTTGTAGGCGGCGAGCGCCAGCGGCATCGAACCGAACATCCCCAGGCCCTTCAGGAGATAGCGAGCGCCGCCGTCGAGCTGCATCCGAGGGTTCTGGCGGCTGCCATTGTCAGGGATGCCAAGCTCCGTGAAGGTGCCGGGCATGATCTGCGTCAGGCCGAACGCGCCGACATGGCTTGTCGCCCCGATGGAGAAGTTCGACTCCTGCTTGACAAGCGCCTGTAGCCAGCAGCGGAACTCGACCGCGTTGATGCTCGCCTTTTCCAGGGCAGGGTGCCCTGCATATTTCTTTGCGGTGTCAGAGATCATCTGTTCGATCGTGACCGGCGCATCCCCCATGATCCGTTCGGCATAGGGGTTGCTGTCCTCGATAGCATAGATTTCCGCAGCACCTATAAACGCACCGCCCCCGCCCGAAACGCCCGCACCTTCGAGATCGGGCACGAATTGCGAGGTTTCGGTGAGCAGGTCCAGCGTTTCCTGCGCCGCCGCCAGTTGTTCGGTGCGGGCCTCGACCTGGCGGAGCCGTTCCTCGTTCCTGGCCTGCGCTTCCTTGGTTTTGGCAGCTTCTTCACGCAACCCGAGGACTTCAAGCGCGATCCGCTTGAAGTCGCCAATCGGCACGCCCTGCCCGGCGACCCCGGCCGGGATCGCCGCCGCGCCGATCAGCGCCAGAGCCAGAACGGATTTGCGGCCCCGCACCATCACCTCCTTACCGGCAGTTGGCCGAGGCGACGAAAGCCATGCTTGACCAGCAGTTGGTCTTGCGGATCGGCTGTTCGGCGCAGCCCGTGAGCGATGCGGCCAGAGCCGCGAGGATCAGAACCCTACGCATCATCAGTCCTCCAGAAATGTTTGCGGCTGGCATAGTCCGGCCCGAAGGCCCGGATGCCAGCTTCGCCGCCCCCGAGCGCCGTCAGCAGGGGGCCGAGCGGCGAAAGATCGACGTTCAGGATCGTGGAGCCGTCATGGCTGCGCAGAAGCGCCTGGCGCTGCGCAGTCCGCCCGGTCAGGACGAAGTGCAGCTCGTTATCCGTGAGGCCGAAGCCCTCGTAGTCGGGCACATCGGCGGCGCGGTTCGGAAAGATCACCTGGTTCGGCATCCCCTGGATGATCGAGCCGGATCGGCTTTCCCTGATCTGCGACGGGAACTGCGTTAGCAGCGCCACCACCACATTCAGCTTGCGCACCGTCACCAGCCACTTCGGCAACCAGCGGGCAAAGAACTCGTCGTCAAAGACCGTCGAAGCCTCATCAATAACCAGAATAGTCGGACGCTTTTCCTCGAACAGCAGCTCCAGGCGGCGGAAAATGTAGGATAGCACCGCCGTTCGCTCCGTCGCCATCGACAGGATTTCCGTGAGATCAATGCCGGTCACGTTCGCGGACAGGTCGATCACCGGCTGATCGGCTTCCCCGAACACCCAATTATAGCGACCCTCCGGTCCCCATTCCGCGAGCTTCATGGCAAGGGCGCGGTTGTCGCCCACGTCCCCAATCAGATCCCCGAAATGTGCGAATGTCCGCAGCTCATCGGGGGCCTGCCCATTCTGGCGCACCGCGCTTTTCAGGGCCTCGGCTTGGTGCGGCGACAGCTTGTCCTCGCCGCGTTCTACCAGCCGCGCGAGCCAGTCCATCTGCCACGCCTCGCCGCGCGGACCACGCTCGGTCAGGAGCGGATTGAGGCCGGTCGGTTGGCCCGCGCGGATCGCCGTGTAGCGGCCCCCCATTGCAGTGATCGCCATGCGCAGCGCCTGATCCTTGTCGAACAGGATCACGCGCGCACCCGCGCGCTGCGATTGCGCCGCGAGGAAAGCCACTGTCGAGGATTTGCCGCCGCCGGACGGCCCCAGAAACAGCGTGTGCCCAATTGTGGGTTCGGCGTTCGGATCGCCCGGCGCGTGGAAGCTGAACCGGTGCGCTGCCCCCGTCACCGTCTGGAACACTGTGATCGGCGTCCGCCAGGGCAGTTCATCTGCCACGGCCCCGGCCTTCGTCATGTGGAACGAGGCCATGTCGGCAAAATTGATCGACTTGGTAAGGGGGTTCCAGATCTGGTAGTCCTGGTTGCCCGGATGCGTGGCAAAATAGGTTGCAGCCAGCGTGTCGTCGCAGCGCACGAGCTTGACCTTGGCCTGCTCCGCCACGCTGCGGACCTGCGACACCCGTTCTTCAAGCGCGGCCTCGTTGTCCGCAAACACCGTGATTGTCAGTTGATGCTCGCCAAAACCGCAACGGCCGGACTCCACATCATCATAGGTCTGGCGCAAGTCGTCCGCGATGGAGCCGACCAGATCGCCCGCCGCCTCCATCTGCTGGATGCGGCGCTTCGCCAACTCGCTCACCTTCGTCATGGAAACAGGCGTGTAGGCGTGCGAGATCACCGTGTCGGTGCCGGTATCGAGCGCATCGAGCATCCCCGGCCAGGTCTGGTTGGCGTTGCGCCAGACCGACAGGACGGCCGCAAAGCGGGGCACGTCAAAGCCGTCGCGGAACTCCGCCACTGACCCCTTGATATGCACCGAAAAAAGCGACACGTCCTCGGCAATCAGCGTGTGCAGCCCGCGATACTCGGGCTTGTAAAGGCCGGTGCTGATGGCGCTGTAGAATCCGAGCAGTGTTCCGTCGCTGATCCTGAGCCGCTTCGCCTTGACCCCAAGACTCGTTTCCAGGATTGAGACGACCTCGCGCAATTCGCTCAAGCGTTCGGCGGTATTGCGGTCCAGAAGCCGCTTCGCGGCCCTGGCGAACAGCGGCACCTTGAGTGGCACCCGCTTGTTGCGCACCACTGTCAGCACCAGCATGAACTCCCGCAGGTTGCGGCCCGACAGGTGGCTGCGCCAGGCGGTTTCCACATCATGCGCGAAGCCATCGCCATAGATCGGCTTCAATCCGAAAGCGGCCGGACGCATCAGCCGGTGGACATAAAAGGTGAACCGATCATCGAGGCCGTCCATGATGGACGCGACGTTCTTTGCGAGATCGAGAATGTCCCGATCCGATGCCGTGATCCCGTCAAGGCCCTGGATCTCGAAGCTCATCATTAGCGCGTTGTCACGAGTGCGGACAGTGTGGTCGTCCACTTCGAGCGCATAGGGCATTTCCGCATAGAACTGCGTGGATTTCGGCACATGGGCCTGCGCCCGTTCGCTGATCGGGCCGATCTTTGCGTTAAACATAATGGCGGCCCGCCTTCCGCTTCTTGCGTGACAGCGCCGGCGGGGTCTTGTTCAGAACCACCGCAACTGCCTTGTGGCCGTTCGGATTGACCGCGACGATGGCGCGGGCAACCCCATACCAGAGCGGCCCTGTGACCAGCCACGCAATCGCCTTGATCCAGATGAACGGCAGCATAGTGAGCGCGCCCACTGCCATCATGTAGGGCATCGGCAGGCCAAGGAGCTTGGCCTGCCGAGAAAGCCCGAGAATGACGGCGTGCCGCTCCATCAGCTGAACACCGACCGCAAATCGGCAACGAAGCCAGGCGCACCGAACACCAGCAAAGCGCCCAACGCGATCATCAGCACCCACATCCAACTGATCTTGTTGAACGCAGCCGCGAACCCGGCCAGCACAATCGCCACCGTGAAGAACACGGTAGCGATATTGCCGCGAATCCAAGTTGTAAAACCGGTGCCGACCGTATCGGCCTTGGAGAAATCAACGGCAGATTGCGCCAGGGCATCGCCCGCAATTCCCGTCACGACGAGGGCTGCTGCAAGAGCCAGCATCAGGGAGTAGTTTTTCGTCACAGGAAAAATCCTTTTCTATTGGCGCAGGATGCGGTCGCGCTCCGCGAGGACGCGGATCACGTAATCACGGGTTTCGCGATAGGGTGGGACGCTGTTGCGGTATTTCTGGACCGCGCCCGGCCCGGCGTTGTAGGCGGCGAGGGCCAGCATTGGGGAGCGAAATGTCTGGAGCTGATTGAGCAGGTAGCGCGCGCCGCCATCGAGATTTTGAACCGGATCGTGTGGATTAACCCCAAGCTTCGCCGCCGTGCCCGGCATCAGTTGCGCGTAGCCGATAGCCCCCTTGTGGCTTCGCGCGCGTGGATTGAAGCGCGACTCCTGCCAAACGAGCGCCTGGAACAGCGCCGCCCATTCCTGCGGTGCGATGTTGTTGAGTTTGAGGGCAGGATGGTGCTGGTAGCGCAATGCAACGCTGCGAACGGCAGCAATGCCTGCCGCGTGCCCCGGATTGGACGGGATTGCCGCCCGAGATGCCGCGCGAGGTTCGAGCAGCATCATTGCATCGGCTTCAAAGTCTGCAACTTCCAGATCAGTTGTCGCCACCTTGGGCTGTAGCGGGACAATCAAGCGACCTGCGGCATCGTATCGTTGCACGGAACTGGTTCGCGATCCGCCGATCTGCTTTCCGCCAGCATCGAAGCGGATCACATCTGCCTCAGCAGGAGCTATCGTCACTGCGGCGGCAAGCAGGGCGGCACAGGCAGCGTCAATCCACCGGCGGGTTCGCACCGCGCTTTCGATTCGAGCGTCGGCCACCTGCCCGCATGGGAAGATTAACGCCATCATACCCCAAGCCGACGAGCAGGCTGATAACACCGATGATTGTCTTGATTTCGCGAGGCTGCTTGGTTTTGCGCTGCGTGACCAAGACCATTTCCGACTCGCCATCTGGTGAGACAGCCCGGATGTTCCACTTCCCCATGAAATACTGTCCTGTGTATTGAGGGTCGTCCACGCACACGACCTCTGTCGTGTAGCCCTGATCGACCAACTCTCGCAGACCTTCTTCTGACACACCGTTCGTCAACTCTATCTTGGTTGGCATTTACGTTGTGGTCCTTCCTCACCGGCTGGTTTGGGGGCCATGCCCCTTGCTACGACACGAGTCCCGCACTATCAATACTTTGTTTTTGATCTACAGAAGTCGCCTTCCGCACATTCATCGGAAACAAACATAGGATCAAAGACATAGAATGGTCAGCTATCCATAAAGGCAGCTTGAAGATCATGTGGAAAATACAGAGCTGTTGCTGTTCAGCAACAATCATTGCTGCTCTCGCAGCGGCCGCACCAGTCTGCGTCCCGCCTGTAGCTCCGTTCATGCCCGAAAGTGACGCTACGTTCAAGGAATATGCTGACTTAGTTAATAGCGATTTTGAACGCTACTTCTCTGAATTATCGACATATTCTTCTTGCCTTCATCATGCTCATACCGAGCTTCTTGCAGAAGCACAGGCTGTGTCGCAGCTTCATAGGGAGTTCCTGGCACGTGCGGAAGCACTTGGCGTCACACGAAAGGCTGCAACACCCTCGGAGTAGTCCGCCTGAGACATGGATTAAAATCATAGTATTGCAGGAACGTTTTTAGGTTGTTATCAAAAATACAGCCGTGTGTCGCACGAGGATTCTCGATGAAGCGATCTTTAAATCTTGCAGCCGCCTGTGCGATTGCTGGCGCGAGCGCCTCAATTGCCCCGGCACAAGCGTACCCGATTGATTGCGCAATCCTTCTCTGCATGGCAGGCGGCTTTCCCGCGTCAGTCGAGTGCAGCCGGGCCAAGGCAGAAGTGATCCGCAGAATCACGCCCTGGCCGGTTGAGCCGCCGCTGCAACTCTGGCGGTGCCCAATGGGTGGCGGTGGCATGAGCCTCCCAAGTGGAGGTGGATCTGACAGCATCCCGCCCGAGGTCGCCCAATATCGTGACGCCATCGAACTCTGGCAGCTTTCCAAGCATGTGACGAACGGCAGCGGAGGACGAGACGTTTACACCAGCACGGCTCGCTACGGGTATGCGCCTTCGTCTGGTGATTGGGTCCGGTTTCCAGCCCATGACGACGAGTTGCCCGAATGGCTCGATGACACGATCAGGCAGAAGACCGGCAGAGGATTTCAGGACGAGTATGGTCGAGCCTTCAGGAGCATCGTGGTTCGAATGCAGGACTACACAGGCGCCTACATGACCGAGTGGGTGAGCTACTGATGAATTGCCGCCGAGGTCTACACAAAGAATTGCCGCTAAGCCCCTGCTGGCGTAGGCTGTTCGGCAAAATGCCCGAAACGGGAGGGACGAGCGGAATCGGATAAACACCAGCCCATAAAGGAAACCCCCCGCGCGGGGGTCCGCACGAGGGGGCTTGGGAAGCATAACACAGGTTTGGCGACCTGAATTAGCAAGACATCTCACCTGCTATAGTTAGCTGCCTACTCCCGGAAATCAAGAGCAAAAAGCGCATCTGTGCGACCGGATGAGGCTTGCCTGCGGACACCGCGCTTCTTGTGACACAGGAGCAGCACTTGACGACTGTAGCAGCCGCAGCAGGCGGCGATTTTTTCAGATGCCTTGGCGTTCTGGCCCAGGCTTGCACCGACGCGCGCCCTCAAGGCCGGACGCGCTTGCACCGCAACTCTCACCGGGCGGGTGCCTGTGAAGCCACATTCTGGCGCAGCACCACGCGGCAGGAGGTGCAGAAGATCATCAAGGCGGCGCAGCGATACGAGCTGCACGGCCGCAAGCCCGGCAGACGCAACGGACCCTTGGGAAGCATCGCCTTGGAGATCCTGGCGCTGTTCGGCAATCTGATCAGCTTCAAGACAGGACGGCTGGACCCTTCCCTTGATTGGATCATGGGCAGGTTGAAGCGGTCGAGGGACGCCGTTGTTCGCGCCTTGAAGGCGCTGCGTGACAACGGCTTTCTGGATTGGCTGCGTCGGTTCGAGCCAACTCCGAATAAAGGCCGTGGCCCTCAGGTCCGGCAGGTCAGCAACGCTTATCGTCTTTTCGCACCCAAGCGTGCCCTGGCACTTCTCGGTCGCTGGTCCGGACGTCCTTACCTGCCAGATGACGATGCCGCTGCACGGGCTGACAGGAAGGCCATCGAGGCCGAGTATGTGGCATCGCTCGATCTGGGGGCGTTCGCCAGTTTCCAGTGTGGTGACTCACCTCTCGGGAGGGCACTGGCGCAGATGGGTCAAGCCCTGGACTTACGCGAGTCTGCCAAGCGGACTGAATCCCAGTCTACCTCTTATTCTTATGTCCCGATGTAGAACGAAGGCGTGACACAGATGCACTCAGACTGATCCGTCAACTTTGACGGCACCCGAGCATGGCTATGAACATAGCCTGTGGAAGCCGCACGGCACATCAGAACTGTCGCACAAGCTCAACCATCCCAATGAAGATGGTGTTATGATAATTGGGCAAATCATTGAAAGTAAACGATTATTGTTCCATAATTAGTGTTATTAAGCCGGGCGGCTATCTTCGGGGCATGACCCGCGCCTTCCAGCAAGGCCAACTCAATCTGATGGGCAGCCTGATCGGTCTGAGCGAGCGCAAGCGGCAGGATCAGGCGCCGTGATCGACCGGCTTGCCCTCGCCCTGCTGGCGGCCTTGGGCGCAAGGGATGAAATTGCGCAAGTGCGACAGGGCGCAAAAATGCGACTTGCCCATCAGGTTGACTCTCCCTTGTTCTCATCTCCCGCACGGGCTCGGGCCGGTGTCGCCGCAACTTGCTTGATGACGAACCCGCTCTCCGGCAGGGCCGGCACGCGGGCCAGGTCGATCAACAGGTCCTGAGCGGGCACGTCGTAGCGCATCCGGCCCGTCAGCATCCGGGTGGCGAGCTTGGTGAGCTCGATGGCGATCCCCTCGCCGGGACATCGGTGGCCCTGAAGATGCTCGCCCCCACCTTGGGGAATAAGGTCGAAGGGGCTCGGCCGCCGCTCCAGGAGCCGCTCCGGCCGGAACGCCTCGGGGGCACGCCAGCTTCGCGGGTCGTGGTTGGTGCCGTAGAGGTCAAGGATCACCCAGTCGCCTTGGGCAAACCGGTGCCCGCGCCAGTCGAAGGGTTCCTTCACCCGGCCGCCGATGATCGGAAAGAACGGCGCCTGCCGCCGGACCTCTTGGGCAAACGCCTCCAAGTAGGGTTCGCCCTCGTTCAGGACCCGCTGCCGGACATCCGGGTGCCGGTGCAGGACGAGGGCGGCGAACACCATGAAGCGCGCGACGGCCACGGTGGGGCGCAAGACGTTCAGCAGCTCCACGGCCGCCACCTTCACATCGAGAAGCCGTCCGTCGTGGTCCAGGTGCGTGGCGATCACGCGGAGGGGAGCATCCTCGCCGAGAGGCAGCGTCCCGGCTCGGGCGCGCCTCACCAAGTCGCGCGCCCAGCGTTCCGACCGCGCGCGAAGGATCTGGGCCCGCCAGTTGCGCGGCCCCACCGAGCCCGCGCTCTCGATCATCTCGGACAACTCGCGGGTCCGCCGCGCGGTTTCGGCGCCCTCCAACGGCACGCCGGCCCAAGCGCAGACGGCTTGGGCGAGGATCGCGCGGACCTCGTCGAACAGGACAATCTTCGGGGCGCGCGCCCAGTCGGGCAGGCGGCGTAGCCACTCGGCCTCCGTCAGTTCCGCCAGCCGCGCGACGGCCTCGGGCTTGACCAGCGACATGAACATGCGCTTGCGGTGGCGATGCTGTGCCCCATCCAGGGTTTGGACGCTGCCGTAGTCCTGGAGGAGCCTCACGACCGTGACCGGCATCGCGCCCACGCGGGTGAAGCGGTCGCTCCCGTAGAACAGCTCGGCCGCGACTGCGCCCCTCATGCAGACCGCGCGGCGCAGCATGAGGCGGGTCGAGAACAGGTCCGAGTCCAGCCGGTCGCAACGCTTCGAGACGAAGAGGTAGCCGTCGCGCAGGAAGGCGAGGGTGCTGTCCAGCACCCCGTCGGAGGGGATCGGGAGGCGCTCGTTCAGCGGGGTTTCAGGCATCAGAGCCCTCCGTCCCACGACCCGGCCTGGGGGGAGCCGTCTTGCGGGCCCAGCCAGAAAGGAACGGCGCGATCAGCAGGAGCGCGACGCCGAGCGAGATCCACACGTCAGCGAGATTGAAGACGAAGGGATGCCACGCCCCGAGGTGCAGCCCAAGAAAGTCGGTCACGGCCCCGAACGCTGCGCGGTCCATCAGGTTAGCGAGCGCGCCCGCAGTAATCATCGAGAGGCCGAGCCGTTCCCATCCCTGTGAGCGGAGCGCCCAGACGGTTACCAAGGCCGTCAACAGGCCGGTGGCGGCGAGGAGCGCGAGCCGGCCCCTTTCCCCGTCGAACGACAGAAGGCTGAAGGAGACCCCCTCGTTGAAAGTCAGGCGTAACGAGACGAAGGGCAGGAACCCACTCGCGGCGCCGTAGGGTTCGAGCGCGGCCCGCGCCCAAGCCTTGGCCACGAGGTCAAGCGCCGCGCCCGTGGCGATCACAAGAACGGCGGCCCCGGTCCTCATGTACGGCCCGCCTGCTTGAGGTCGGAGCGCGCATCCCGAATGATCGACCACGCCGATTGCAGGAACAGGCCCGCGACGGCGAAGGCTACCAGAAGGTCAGGCCAAGACGAGCCAAGCGCCCAGACAAGAACGGCCGCGACGACCACGGCGAGGTTGCCAATCGCATCGTTTCGCGAGAACAGCCAGACCGCACGCATATTGGCATCGCCCTTGCGGTGGGGCAGCAGCACAAGGGCAGCGGCCACATTGACGATGAAGGCCACGACCGCGAAGCCGCCCATCAGGAGAGTTTCCGGCTCATGCTCGACAAAGACGCGGTAGAGCGTCGAGCCGATCACGCCAAGGCCGAGAAGGCCCAGAAACACACCTTGCAGCAGTGCCGCCTTGGCGCGCGCCGCGAGACCCCAACCCACCGCAATGAGGCCGAGGAAGGAAATCAGGCCATCGCCTACGAAATCGAGCGCGTCCGCCTGTAGTGCCTGCGAACCCGCCAGAAAGCTGCCGACAATCTCAATCACGCCATAGCCGACATTGAGCAGGACAACGATCCAGAGCGCGCGCTTGTAGGCTGGGGTGACGTGCGACAGGTCAGGGATCTTGTCGTCATCTTCATCGGTTTCCGCTCCGGCCGCCTTGGGCTGCCCTATGCGGTCAAGCTGATAACCAAGGCTTGTCACCGCCTGCTCAACAGCGGGAAGCCGCGCCTGCGGATCATCGACATTGAGCGTCATGATCTGAGAGGCAATCGACACCTTCACATTGCCCACGCCTTCAACCTTGCGGGCTGCGCCCTCGATCTTGGCGGCGCAGGATGCGCAGTCCATGCCCGTGACATGATAGCGGATTGTGTCGGTTGCAGCGGCCATTCGTCGATCCTCGAAACTCCAGCCTTGCCCTGCTACAACCTGTAGCGACTACAGGAGCAAGGCAAAAAGATGCAGATCGGCGATTATCCCGTCAAGCTGGCGTGAACATCGAGACAATCCGGTACTATGAGCGCATCGGGGTTTTGCCCAAGCCTGCCCGCCAGCCGAACGGACGGCGCACTTACAGCCCTGCCGATGCCGAACGCCTGGGCTTTATTCGCCATGCTCGCGAGCTTGGCTTTGATCTGCCAAGCATCCGTATCCTGCTGGCCTTGCAAGAACGGCCGGAAACATCATGCGAGGATGCGAGCCGCATTGCTCAAGAGCAGCTTGAGGCAGTCCGAAGCCGGATCGCCCGTCTACTCTCTTTGCGGGGTGAACTGGCCCGAATGGCCAGCGATGGTGAACATCGGCAGATCAGGAGCAAGTCTAGCCAGCAAGGGCGCGAGCACGACCGGCCGGGCGAAAACAACAGATCCGATCAACATAAGCGAAGGTGTGTTCATCCTATCAACATACCGGGAGCGGTAGGGTCTTTTCGTCCTTGGCGATCTGACGGAGCACCGAAATTGGGATTGCACCATTCAGGACGGTCCGTCCTATCACAAGGCCGGGGGTGCCAATGAAGCCAAAAAGATCAGCCAAGGCACGCGTTTGATCAAGTTCGGCCTGTACCTCGGGTGAGGCCATATCCTTCGCAAGCTGTTCGACATCGAGACCGAGGTCAGATGCCACACGCAATACCGAAGACTCTTCGGCAACGAGTGGCGTTCGCATGAAGCGGTGCCGTAGATCCTGCTGTCTACCCTGCCGTCCGGCCGCGACCGAAGCGCGGGCGGCAAGTTCAGATGCCGGTCCGAAAATCGGTAACTCGTGCTGCACCAGCCGATAGGCGGCGGGGTCATCAGCCAGTAATTTGTCCAGATCCTTTTCAAGGGCGCGGCAGAAGGAGCAGCGAAACTCGCTGAAATAGGCGATCGGAACGACATCGGTCGGAAGGTCGGTGCCGAATAGGGCAGGACAGGCCGCGGCGCGCATGGCTTCCACTCGCGCATGGCGCGCTTCAGCATCAGCCGATGGCGCATCGAGGCCGATCAGCGCAACGGATGCAGTGGAGGTTTGCCCCATGGACTTCAGGCGACGAAATGGCGGCACGTCTTCGATCTCGACATAAGCGAGGCTGCGGCCTGTCAGCCGCTCCCAAGGCAACGCACGCAAGCCATAAATCGCGGTGACAATGCCTCCGAGAACCAGGACATCACGTCGCTGGACTGTCATAGTACAGTCACAGAGGTTTCGACCGAGACCTGCTCGTAGAGCTGGATCACGTGATCGGTCAACATCCTGATGCAGCCGATAGGCACCGATTGCCCGATCAATCGTCCGGGGTTCGGTCCCATTGCGGATGCGGTAGCGGGTGTCGCGCCTGACGCGGTAGAGATAGAGGTAAAGTGCCCGCGCCCGAGCGGGTTCCCCGGGCCACTATCGGCGAACTGCGCATAGCGTTCAGGATTACGCCGGATCATGTGTGGTATGCGCTCATTATCGGATGCCGTGGCAGATGAATATCCTGATCCTTGTCTAGCCATTATTATTCCTGGCCTGAATAGCTTGAATCCGCGTAGGCCAACGCCAGTAACATGAGCCCGGCTGACACGCTGCCGCAGGCTAAGAACAGGGACCAGATCGGATGATGACGGCCGAGTCCCGCCATCTCCACAACGCGCGCCGCGACTTGCGCAGGACCGAACAGCACCCCGACTGCTACCGCGTCGGCAAGCGAGAGCCCTTGTGCTTGAAGCAGCGCAGCAGATGCACCGTGATCATGGTGACGGCCAGGCCAGAGGCGACGAGGACAGATTGTCGCACCCCTGCGGCGGATTGGGTGAGAACAGCATAAGCGGGCGCCAGAGAAGTCTGATGCTTACCATAGGTCAAGAGGAAAGGAAGGCACCGGCCCTAGGGTTACAGGGGTGCGATGGCACAAGCATATTTGATCTCAACAACTCGAAATGGCGGGCTGAGCAGGTTGCATTGGAAGCATGGACCGTGAGGGTATCTAAGGATAATAGGAGCTCAACAGATGCTGACAAGACGACACTTCATCCACACAACCACGGCGCTGTTTTCGGCAACTATTTCTGGGCCTCTGTTTGCGGCCTCATGGCCAACGGAAGCACAGAAGACTGCTTGGGATGCACAGGTCACCCCTGCCGGTTACAATCCCACCAGTTCGAATCCGTGGGGATTGCATCCACGCTTCCTACCCCAAAGGGTAAGGGCCAACGACGGCCTGGTGCCGGGTGACATTCATGTGGATGCTGTGGCGAAGTATCTTTACCACATCGAGGCTGGCGGAACCGCAATGCGCTATGGCGTAGCCATTGGACGAGGGGACCTATACGAGCCAGGGGTTTATACGATCAAGCGAAAGGTCGAATGGCCCCACTGGACACCAACTCAGAACATGATTGAGCGTGAGCCGGAGATCTATGGGCAGTTTGAAGGTGGAATGGAGCCCGGTCCCGAAAACGCCCTCGGCTCACGGGCTCTCTATCTCTATGTGGGCGACAAGGATACTTACTTGCGCATCCATGGAACCCCGTTTCCCAAAAGCATCGGCACTAGCGCTAGTTCTGGCTGCGTGCGAATGGTCATGACGCATATCAACGATCTCTTTCCGAAGGTAGAACTCGGCTCCACCGCGTTTCTATATTCGGCCGCGGATAGTGTGACTACGCGTAGCTAGGCCATGCCTTTGCTGGAGTTGCAGGCCTAACCATATGCCCGAGCGGCTTCAGGCTTGCGACTGCATGCAAATTGGACGGCCCTCAGGCGTGGTAAGCGGAAGAAGTGTTGTTTCCACCTGCCCCCGATGCTCGTACCAATAGCAATTATCCTCTGAAAGAAGACGGGCCGATGCAACGTCCTGCCCCGGCGCAGCTAGCGCGAACAGGTCTGGAGGAAGACTTTCGGACCCGGCTTCTGTCGTTTCTGTTCTTGCTGCCATGTTTCCGCAACCGGCAGTGATCAGGACAACTGCCAAGATAGGGAGGGAACTGTTTTTCATTTCTATCTCCTTGTGTAGTTTGCTTATCAGGACTGTCCTTCGCATTCGATATCGCGGCATTGGGTCTCAGCTGAAACGCACAGGATCTTGATCCACGCGGCATTTCGTCTTCTTGGCCAGATCCCCTTGGGCGAATAATCTTCTGCAATCGTTAGATAAACTATTTGAAAAAAGCGAGGCAGTGAATGGTCCTGAAGGACACAGGTAGCGACCGACGGCGCTTTCTAGGTGGTCTGCTGGCCACAGCGGCGGTTCTGCCGGGCGGCGCCGTCCTGGCGCAGGGTTTTGATCCTTATACCGGGCAGCCTCTCTATGGCGGCCCCCCGACCAGCGGGGCGCCCGATCTCGGGGCCTATCAGGTTGACCCGAACGCAGATCCCAGGCGAAATCAGTCGTCGTTTCGCGCGAGACACTGGAGCGAGTTTTACCCGAGCTTGGGAAAAGGGGTGATCCTTGCGGATGTGACATCGCGTGCAGTGCACTACTGGTCAGGTGATGGATCGATCAGTCTGGTCTTTCCGTGCTCTATCCCTGTTACCGAAGATCTGACGCGCCGGGGCGAGACCGAAATTGTCAGAAAAGCAAAGAATCCGCCTTGGACACCGACGCCGAGCATGCGGGAGAAGGATCCCAATCTGCCGCAGCGTGTCGAGGGCGGAAGTCCGGACAATCCCCTGGGACCTTACGGCCTCTATCTGTCATGGCCCGCCTACTTGATCCATGGCACGCATGACACACGCAAGATTGGCCGAAAATCATCCAACGGCTGCTACGGACTCTATAATGAGCACATTACCCGGCTCTACGAGCTGGCAGAAATCGGAACGCAGGTGACGGTGTTCTAGAAGCCGATCTTTATAGAGGGACGCCAACGAACCTGGTCGCTGGCGTCCCTCCCAGAAGCCTAAAGAATGATTGAGCACAGCTTTCTGTACTCGTCTCATTCCTCTGTCAGGCGTGAATCATGATCGGGACGCCGGGCTGCAGCATGGCATAGATATCCTCGATCTCTTCGTCGCTGACGGTGATGCACCCGGCCGTCCAATCCCGTTTCTGGCGCACCAGCTGGTTGCCTTCAGGCCCGCGGCCATGGATCATGATATCGCCGCCGGGATCGCGACCGAATTGTTCCGCAAAAGCGCGGTCGCGCTCATTCGGATAGGACACGCCGACGGAAAGGTGATACCGGCTGCGAGGATTGAAGCGGTCCACAAAATAAAGCCCCTCAGGCGTCTTGCCGTCGCCCTCGAACTGCTTGTGTCCGACCGGCTGAAATCCAAGGCCGAAATCATAAGACTTCAGCACCGTCATTCCGTTCAGAAGATACATCCGGCGCTGCCCTTTCTGAATGACGACCTGGGTGACCGGGGGACCGGAATAGACCTTGAACGTCGGCTTCGGCGTCTGCGGCTTCGGAGCGCCACACGCCGCAAGGGCCGCCAAGCCTGCCAGGGAAAAATGACGCCGGTCTAAACTGGCCATTCAGGAATGCTCCGTCCTAGGTAAAATGATCGATCTAAATGCCGTCGGCAGCGGGATAGCTGGTGAACACTTCGCTGCTTCCGTCTTTGCGTATCAACAACACGTCATACGCTTCGCGCTTGTCTTCGGGGCCCATGCCGGGGCTGCCATAGGGCATTCCGGGCACAGCCAAGCCCGCCGCATCGGGCCGTTCTTCAAGAAGCCTTCGGATATCCTGGGCGGGGACATGGCCTTCCAGGAAGTAGCCAGCGATCTGGCCGGTGTGGCAGGAATAATGTTCGGCGGGAACGCCAAGCTCGATCTTGTGCTGGATCAGCAGGACACCGAAGCGGTCTTCGGAGGTCACGTCGAAACCCTGCTGTTGCAGATACTCTGTCCATTTCACGCAGCATTCGCAGCCTTGTCCCTCAACAACATGAATGGCGGGGAAGACCTCCTGCGCCTCCAAGGACAAAGGTGCTGCCATCAGGGCAACTGCAATAAGCAAGGCATGTTTCATCCGATGGCTCTCTGGATTTTGGGCACCGCGAAGCGGCGCTCCTCATGAAAATCAATGGTGCTGGCAAGTTCACCCGAAGGCCGAAACACGAACACGCCGGATGTATGGTTCATGGTGTAGTCCCCGTCATCTCGCGACAGGCGGGTGTAGGTCACGCCAAACGCTTCCGCAGCCTTGGCGACCGCGTCAGCCGAGCCCGTCAAGCCGCGAATCCGGATGTCGAAGTTCGACAAGTATTCGGCCAGGATCTCAGGGCTATCCCGTTCAGGATCGACGGTAATCATGGCGACCCGGATCCGGTCTGCGTCCTGCCCCAGGCCCTCCAGCCAATCTGCAATATCCATCAACGTAGTAGGGCAGACATCTGGACACCAGGTAAAGCCGAAGAAGACCATGCTGGCTTGACCAAGCCAATCCTGCGGGACGACAGGATTGCCTTGATCATCGATCAGCCGCCACGCCATTCGGGACAGGTCTGGCCGACCGTTCTCAGTTTCCCTGACGGCCGTCAGGCGCAAATCGCCGCTGCGCCATGCTCCAAGCCCCAAGGTAAAGCCGAATGCGCCAAGAAGGCCTGCACCGCCGAGGATCAGTTTGCGGCGTCGCATTGCGCCTCCTGCGCACGCATCGGCAGGACCTGGGTGTCGATCTCGATTGCCCCTGCCTGCTCGAAGGTCAGAGTGACAGGAAAGGTCTGGCCTTCCGAAAGTGCCGTGGTCAACTCCATCAGCATGCCGTGGTAGCCGCCAGGTGACAGGGAGACCGTTTCGCCTGCCGGAACGTCGACAGCCTCGACATGCGGCATCGTGGCGAGGCCGTCCTGGATGACGGTCTGGTGCAGCATCGGCATTCCCGCAACCGGTGTCTCGATCCCAACCAGACGATCATCGGCTTCACCGTCATTGCGGATCTCGACATAGAACGCAGCCGGCCGCTGGGCGCCTATTGTGGCACGCGACCAGGCCTTCGAGATCGTGAGATCGCCCGCCGTCACGCTGGCGCAATCGGCCGAGGCGAGTGCGGGAAGGAGCATCGCAAATCCAAAGGCAAACGCGGATACCTTCATGGTAGAATCCTTTCCTCGATGTCCGCCAGTATTTCGGCAGCAGGGGTTTCATAGGCGAACTGGCGCAACCATTCACCATCCGGCCCGATCAAATACAGCCCCGAGCTGTGCGACATAGTGTAGCCTCCGGGAGCGGATCGATCCTCTTCGCGCCCGAAATAGATTTTGAAGCTGGTGGCAGCATCCTTCGTGGCGGCATCGTCCCCCGATAAGCCCAGGATTGCCGGATGGAAGGCCGCCACATATTCAGTCAGGCCCTGTCTGCGGTCCCGCTCCGGGTCGATCGAGATGAACAAGGGCTGCACCCCGTCCGCCTTTGCACCCAGATCGTCCATGAGCTGGGCCACTTCCGACATGGTGGTCGGGCAGACATCGGGACAATTCGTGAAGCCGAAGAAGACCAAGCTGAACTTTCCCCTGAAATCAGCCATGGTGTAGGTTTGTCCGTTTCCGTCCTGCAGGGCGAAGTCTGGCCGGAAGGTTTCTGCGGACTTTTCCCGTCCTGTCCATTGCTGGACTGCTAAGGCAGCTCCCGCCACCAGGACCACTCCCCAGAGGGCCAGGCGGATTGCTCGAAGGCTCATTGGTGGTGTGCCTTATCCAAGTTCGGAAATCGCGTTCGAGACCGATGCGCGCAGGTTCTCGATGCTGAGTTTAGCCAGCCGCTCGCCATTCACGAAGAAGGTGGGTGTCCCTTCGATCTGCATGGCCTGAACATCGGCCATATCCTGATTCAGCACGCCAGTAATTTCGGGATGCAAGCGTTCGGACTCGGCGCGTGACAGATCAAGGCCGGCTTCCCCGGCCATTTTCCAAGCCAGATCCATGCGGGGTTGGCCATGAAGCGCCCAGGCGGGCTGCTGGTCGAAGAGAATGTCCAACACCGGCTCGAAGAGGTTCTGACGACGCGCAACCTCCAGGATACGCACGGCCTCATCCGAACCCTCGTGAAACGGCGTGTATCGCAAAACCACACGAAGCTGGACAGGATATTCGCGACGCAACTCATTGAGAACCGGATGAAAAGCTCGGCAGGCCTCGCAAGAAGGGTCGAAGAATTCCACCAGGGTCACTGGCGCATCGGCTGGACCAAGGATCGGCGAATAGGGCCGGATCAGCGCCTCGGGTTGTGCTTGCAGGGCGGCGCGCGCAGCTTCGGCCTGTTCGGCCTCTCGCTGACGCGTGACATACCATGAGCCTCCGGCAAATGTGCCTGCGCCCACAGCCAAGGCTCCTACAACGACGGTTCTTCGTTTCATGATGGCTTTCCTTTCATGACGTTCAGACACAGCGCGATTGCCATAAAGCAACCGAGCGAAAGATAGGGAATGGGCAGTCCCAGGATGGTCATCTGGGTGCGGTCGGAACAGGATGGCCCGTCTTGGGTGCAAGGACTGACGCCTTCCGGGATCAGCCCGGCGTAAAGTCCTGAATGCCATAGCGCGACCGCAAGTCCCGTCAGGACCAGCGGCAGTGCATAGATCCTTGCTGTCGCATCACCCCGCCAGAGGCCGACAGCCAGGATCGGCACCAGCGGGAACATCGCGATGCGTTGATACCAGCAGAGGATACAAGGGGTCTGCCCCAGCACCTCACCAATGAAGAGCGCGCCCAGCGTCGCGCCCAAGGCCATCAAGAAGGCGATGAGCAGAAGCGTCTCGGCGCGAGAGGTCGTGGAGTCACGCATGGGCAAGTCGAACATCGAACATAATCTCTGACTTCGTGTTGGGGCGTCCTGCCGGTCGGCAGCCATCTCCGGCTACCATCAGCCTTTGTTCTCCACATTCGTGCGGATGAAGAACCCGGTCGCGACCCTTGCCGTCGCAAGCATCAACAGATCGCCTGGCTTGATCGCCATGGCGTGTAATGCCGGCGCTTCCTCTATGGGGTCTGTCGGCTGGCCATCGACACGAACTTCGTAGTGCAGGTTCGGCCCGCTCACGAGGCCCGTCGCACCGACATCGCCAATATGGTCATTCACGCTCGCCTGAGTGCCCTTCTCGATACCAGGAGCGAAGCGGGACAAATGGGCATAGCGGGTCACAACGCCGCCACCATGGTCAATATCGATGGTTCGGCCGTATCCCCGCATGGTTCCTGCAAAAATCACCCTGCCCGCACCGGTCGCCCTGACAGGGGTGCCAATCTTTGCGGCGTAATCTACCCCGGTATGCATTCGCCCTACGCCAAGAACCGGGTGCTTTCGCTTGCCGAAGACCGACGACAGACGCGCACCGATGACAGGTCGAGCGGTGTGTTGCACCGGCTTGCCATTCTTGAACAGAATGGCCGGTTCGTCCGGTGGACCTGCTACCAGTTCGTAAACATGCCCGTTCAACTCCAGCCGGGCATAGGACAGCCGAGGCTCTCCCAGGATTGTTCCGTCAGGCAGAGCACTTTCCTGCCAGATCAGCGCCACGCGTTCTCCGCCCTTCAGGTCGCGGCGGAAATCGACTTGTCCCGCCAGGAACGCAGCAAGATCGACGGCAAAGCTCTCCGGCGCCTCTCGTTCTGCAAGCGCATCATAAAGCGGCCCGACAAGCACGAAGGCCTCGCGGCGATCTCGAACCTGGATCTGAGTGTTGACCAAGGCAGCCTCAAGAGGCTTGCTGAAATCGAGAACAATGTCGGTCCCGTTCTCGATCAACAACGACAGGCGCTCCAAACGGGCGGGATCCTCTTCCGACACGCTCCATCTCAGCACCTGGCCAGGGGTCAAGGTCGACAGGTCGAAAACATCCGCAATGGCCAGTGCCGCCTCGTTTCGCGTTTCTGCGGCTATTCCTGCACGAGACAGGATCGCGTCCAGCGTATCGCCCGCCACCACTTCGTGTTGCGAAAGATTGGCTGTTTGTCCCGCCAGGGGCGCGGGCTCGCTCAGGGTTTCGGCGTGTAGCGGCGCGGTCACGGCAACAGCGCCGACAAGAAGCAGGGTTTGCAAGATCTTCAAGTCTGATATCCCGTCAGATGTGGGAAGCGTCGCTTTGGCTGCAGGAAACAGCCAGCAAGCGGCAGCATTCCGGGTTCATGGCGTGAAAAGACGTCCGAGGCTTATTCCGACCAATGCTCCCAGCACTCCGAAAGCAATTGCGTGAGCGCTGGCATACTGGATCATGTCCAGTCTGTTCCCGCCCAGTTGGCGGGCGCGGATTATCCCGCGCCAGACGCCCAGAATAGCCCCGAGGAGCGTCAGCATCTGTCCACTCGATGTCCGAAAGGTATCATTTTTGTCTGTCCTGCTCGTTGCGGCCGGTCGGGGCCTTCTGCAACCTCAAGCAGCTAGAGGTTCAAGCCAAATCTGGGGGGATCACAGATTTGTCAGTTGGTCGCGGCAAGGAAGGGAGATGCGGAAATGTTCCGGCCTATCGCAATGGGGCAAAGCTTGCCGGCTACAGGACCTGGTGCGCGCGCGGTTAACGCACCAGACAATGAGCAGCGCAGGACGCGTAGCCTCCGTCAGGAAGTCGCATCCTCGATCGCGTGGTCGGTGATGCACTGGGAGTGATCGCTGAGGACTTCAATGACCCTGCAGTCGGAAATCCTGTCGCCCGCGCATTGCACCACCATGCGCTCCAGCTCTGTCTTGAGTGCGGCAAGTCGGGCAAGGCGGCTTTCGACTTCGGCAAGCTGTGCCCTTGCGATGGCATCCGCTGCGGCGCAGGGTTGATCCGGATTGTCCGACAAGCTGAGCAGATCGCGGATTGCCTCCAGCGAAAATCCCAGGTCGCGTGCGTGACGGATGAAAACCAAACGCTCATGCGCCTTGTGGGTGTAAAGTCTCTGGTTGCCAAGACTGCGCTCGGCCTCCGGCAACAAGCCGATCTGCTCATAATAGCGGATCGTGGGGATCTTCACGCCGGTCGACGATCCGAGCTTTCCGATGGTCAGCATCAAGATTCTCCTTGAACCTATAGTAGCTAGAGCACTTAAAACCCTGATTCGATGATGGCAACCGCCCTGCTTCGGCGGAGGAGAGAATGATGACGAAATCGGATCTGGCTGACGAAACCGTCTGCGACTGGACAGTGTCCGGCATGGATTGCGGATCATGTGCAGGCAAGATCAGAAACGCCGTGACCCGTTTGCCGGGAGTCACCGGGGTCGAGGTGGGCATCATGTCCGAACGTCTTCGCCTGACCCTGGACGAAAACAAGACCGGCCGGGAGCAAGTCGAAAAGACCGTGCGAGCTTTGGGATACGGGATCAAGCCACGCGGGGCCGAGAAGAAGGAGTTCGTCCTTCCTGGTGCGGCATCCGATGGCAATCACGAGGCGGATGATCACGTACGTCCCGCTGGGGTCGAGGCCGCTCATTCCGGGCATGGCAGTCCCGGCCATGTCCATGACGACCCAGCCGATCGCGGCAAGAACTGGTATCAGACCGGCAAGGGCAGACTGGTCATCTTCACCGGTCTGCTGCTGGCTGCGGCTTGGGGCGTGGAGCTGTTCGCGCCTCGCATTGGTGCCTGGGCATTCGTCGCGGCCTGCCTGATCGGCGTTGCCCCGATCGCCCGTCGCGCCTTTGCTGCGGCGCGATCCGGCCAGTTCTTCACCATCGAGGGGCTGATGACAGTCGCTGCCATCGGCGCGCTGTTCATCAATGCAGCGGAAGAGGCTGCACTGGTTGTGTTCTTGTTTGCCGTGGGCGAAGTCCTTGAGGGCGTCGCCGCAAGCAAGGCTCGCAACGGCATCCGCGCACTGGCCGATCTGGTTCCAAAAACAGCGCTGCTGGAGGAAAACGGCACGACACGCGAAGTCGCCGCCGCCAGTCTTCAGGTGGGCCAGACCGTTCTGATCCGGCCGGGCGATCGGATCCCGGCCGACGGAGACATCATCGAAGGCATATCCGGTGTCGATGAAAGCCCGGTAACAGGGGAAAGCGTGCCCGCCACACGCGGTCCGGGGGAGAGGGTCTTTGCGGGCTCGATCAACACCGAGGCTGTGCTGCGCGTCACCGTGACCAAGGCCGCCCAGGACAACACCATTTCCCGCATCATCCGTCTTGTCGAAGAAGCCGAGGAGGCGCGTGCGCCAACTGAACGCTTCATCGACCGCTTCAGCCGCTGGTATATGCCCGCCATCGTTGCGGTCGCGGTCCTTGTGGTCGTGGTGCCCCCGCTGGTCTTGGGCCAGTCCTGGGACACCTGGATCTATCGCGGGCTGGCGCTGCTGCTGATTGGCTGTCCCTGCGCGTTGGTAATCTCGGTTCCTGCCTCCATCGCATCGGCGCTCTCTACCGGCGCCCGGCGAGGTTTGCTGATGAAGGGGGGCGCTGTGATCGAGGCCGCCGCCAAGGTCTCGAAGGTCGCATTCGACAAGACCGGCACCCTGACCCATGGCCGCCCGCAAGTCACCGATCTGGTTCCGTTCGGCCACACGACCGAGGCGCAGCTGCTTGAGGTTGCGGCAGGGGTCGAAAGCGGATCCAGCCATCCGCTTGCCGTGGCTATCTTGAACAGGGCCGAAACGGCCGGCGTCCCGGCCCTTCCAGCCCGCGATGCACGCGCACTGGCAGGACGGGGGGTCGTCGCAACAGTGGGGGATGCGCCGGCTTGGGTGACCTCGCCCCGACATGCCTCCGAGAATGGCGGGTTGGATGGACTCGGTCTGCGACAAGCGACCATCTTCGAGGAGCAGGGAAAGACTGCCGTGGCCGTTTATCGCGAAGGCATCCCGCTTGGCCTTATTGCCATGCGCGACGAACCCCGGGCCGACGCTGCAGAAGCGGTGCGCCAGTTGTCGGCCATGGGCATCACATCGACCATTCTGACAGGGGATAACCCCCGCACCGCCGCGGCTATTGCCGAAGGTCTGGGCATGCAGTTCCAGGCCGACATGATGCCCGAGGACAAGCTCAGCGCCATTCGCGAAATGAACGAACAGGGCGGCGTGATGATGATCGGTGACGGCATCAATGATGCTCCTGCCCTCAAACAGGCCAGCATTGGCGTAGCCATGGGCTCGGGCACCGACGTGGCGCTGGAGACCGCCGACGCGGCCATTCTGCGCGACCGGGTGACTGACATTCCCGCACAGATCCGGCTTGCCCGCGCGGCCATGGCCAACATTCGGCAAAACGTGACCATCGCGCTTGGTTTGAAGGCGGTCTTTCTTGTGACAACAGTGCTGGGGATCACCGGCCTTTGGATTGCCATCCTTGCCGATACCGGGGCTACAGTGCTTGTCACGCTGAACGCGCTCCGCCTGCTGGGCTTCAATCCCGAGCGTGAGGGCTGAGGCCATGCTGTCAGGGTTTGGCTGGTCCGTACTGGCGCTGTTGGCGGGCTATCTGCTGCTCTTTTTCTGGGGCAGCGCCATGGCGGCTCAGGCAGCGCGGACGTCGATCTGGCTGTTTGGCCAAGCCAGGGGACGCGATCGCTGGGCAGCGTTTGGCTTTCGGGCGGCCTTTGTTCTGGGCTTTTTTGGCCCGCTGCTCTGGCTGGCTTGGCCCGCCCTGCACAAGATTGACCCTTTTTGGACCGGGGGTGAGGCGGTGGCGATTGGCCTGCTCGGCGTCTTTATCGCCGGCACCGGCGCAATGCTCGCCTTCGCCGCGCAGATGTCGATGGGCAGCTCGTGGCGTGTGGGTGTCGCCGAGGGTGCAACGGGCACGCTTGTGTCAGGCGGGCTTTATCGTTTCAGCCGCAACCCCACCTTTGTGGGTCAGTTCATGCTGCTTGCGGGAGTGGGTCTTGCCATTCCTGCAGTTCCCACGTTTCTCGCTTCGATGCTCTTCCTTTGGTCGGCTGCCACACAGGTTCAATCCGAGGAAACCGCGTTGCAGCAGGCGTTGGGAAGAGACTATGACCATTATCTCAAGACTGTGCCGCGCTGGATCGGCTTTCACCGGAGAAACGAAACATGAAGGCGACCCCGATCATTCTCCTGATTGGTGCCACCGTGTTGGCAGATCAGGCCACCAAGACGGTGGCACTGTTGCTGCTTTCTCCAGGAGAGATCCTGCCTGTTGTTCCTGGGTTTAATGTGACGCTTGGCTTCAACGAAGGAGCCAGTTTTGGCATGATGTCGGGTGCCATGGCGGGACGGCCGCTGCTGATGGCAGCACTGACGGGCGGGCTCGCCTTGATGTTCGCGATTATGGCGTTTCGTGCGGAAAGCCTTCGTGAGCGGACAGGTCTTGCGCTGATCGTGGGCGGTGCGCTCGGCAACATCATCGATCGACTGCGGCAGGGTGCGGTCACCGATTTCCTCGATCTCTACTGGCGGAATTGGCACTGGCCCACGTTCAACGGCGCCGATATCGCAATCACGCTCGGGGCCTTGCTGGTCTTCACCGTATGGCTTCGCCCATCGAAATCCAAGGAACCTGCGTTTTAACCAGAGCAAGACTATGAAGCTGGACAGGCCGAGTTGGACGCCAGTCTACACCTGATCGGCGTAAGCCTCGAACAAAGCCAATGTCCGTTGACTGACGTGATGCTCGATGCCTTCGGCGTCCCGTTCAGCCGTCTCGGCATCAAGGCCGAGGCGGATCAAGAAGCGCAGCACAATCTCGTGCCGGCGGCGGCATTCATCGGCCAGGGCACGCCCCTTTTCCGTCAGAAAGACCGAGCGGTATCGTTCGCGGGTGATTAGTCCCTCCCTGGCCAACCGCTCCAAGGCCTTGGTCACCGTTGGCGCGCGCACACCCAAGCGCGCGGCAATGGCGACAGGCCGGGCCTCTCCGTGCTCGTGGATGAGCTCGGCAATAAGTTCGACGTAATCTTCCGCCAGTTCGTTGCGCCGTGCGCTGCGCACTTCCTGAAAGGCCTCGGCGCGACTGTCGGCGGGACGGGGTTCATCAGTGGCTGCAGTTGAAGAGCTATCACATGTCATTGGGGGAACTGTTGCACATCGTAGATTGACAGGCAAAGACAAAGGGTAAATTCTTAGCCGAGACTAACTTTTTGAGTGTTCTGGAAAGTTGCAGCCCATGTCATCAAAAGCCTGGCGCCAAGAGCGCGACACTCCTTCCCTTTCCGAGGTTTTCCGCACCATAGCTGTAGGTGGTGGAGTGACGCCCTTCCGCCGCTTTCTGTCCTTTGTCGGTCCTGGTTATCTGGTCGCCGTCGGATACATGGATCCGGGTAATTGGGCGACCTCGTTGGCAGGAGGAGCGGCCTTCGGTTACACGCTGCTGTTCGTGGCGCTGTTGTCCAACATCATGGCCATACTCCTGCAGTCGCTGTGCGCACGCCTTGCAGTGGCCTCAGGGCGGGATTTGGCGCAAGCCTGTCGAGACGCCTATCCCAGGTGGGTATCCATTCCCCTGTGGATCTTTGCCGAACTGGCGATCATTGCAACCGATCTGGCCGAGGTGATCGGCACCGCCATTGGCCTGAACCTGCTGTTCGGCATCCCGCTTGAGATCGGGATCTTCATCACCGCGGCTGATGTGTTCCTGATCCTGTGGCTTCAGAACAAGGGCTTTCGGTGGATCGAGGCGCTCATCATTGCGCTGTTGGCGACGATCACGGCCTGCTTCGCAGTGCTGATCGCGCTCGCTGATCCAGAATGGGGCGCCGTGATGGCAGGTTTTGCGCCAAGCCGTGAGATCATCGGAAATCCCGACATGCTGTATCTTGCACTTGGGATCATTGGCGCGACAGTGATGCCGCACAACCTGTATCTCCATTCCGGGATTGTGCAGACCCGCGCCTATGGCCTCGACCTGTCATCAAAACGCGAGGCGCTGCGCCTGGCGACGTGGGACTCAACCATCGCGCTGATGTTCGCGCTGACCATCAATGCCTCGATCCTGATCTTGGCAGCGGCGGCGTTTCATACCGTCGGTGAGACCGACGTGGCCGAGATCGACAAGGCGCATCTGCTGTTGGAGCCGTTGTTGGGCTCCTCGATCGCGCCTGTCCTGTTCGGACTGGCGCTGCTGTGTTCGGGACTGAATTCGACCGTCACCGCAACCATGGCAGGACAGATCGTGATGGAGGGCTTTATCCGGCTGCGGCTGAAGCCCTGGTTGCGACGCGTGATCACCCGTGGCTTTGCGATCCTGCCGGCGACGGTGGTGATCCTGCTTTATGGCAGCGAAGGGACCGGGCAGCTGCTGATCCTCAGCCAGGTCGTGCTGTCCTTTCAGTTGCCCTTTGCCATTGTGCCGCTGGTCATGTTCACCGCCAGCCGCGCCAAGATGGGAGCGATGGTGTCGCCCAGGTGGCTCACCGCGCTCTGCGCCCTGATTGCCATCACCATCATCGTGCTCAATGTAAACCTGCTCGCGACGGTGATGGTGGGATAAACGTCCCGCATCACGGGGCCCGAGATCCGCCGCACAACTGGATCGACTCAACCTGGCGAGTAGTCGTTACCGGTCAAGGAGATCTATGAGGATCTTAAAGGAAGCTCTGTCGGGCGTGGCTGTCAACGGCGGTGCAAAATCCGGCCACGCGGCGGTGCAAAATCCGGCCACGCGGCGGTGACCGGCGCCATGGCGCGCGCGCTTACCAGATAGCTGGCGCGTGCCATGGCGCATTGGCCCCTTGGGGCCAAAACAGCACCATCTGATTTCAGGACTTTTGTTGCCGCTTTCGGGCGGTGCTGTTGGCGAGGCGATAACTCTCGCCGTTCATCTCGAGGATGCTGACGTGGTGGGTCAGCCGGTCGAGCAGTGCGCCGGTGAGGCGCTCGGAGCCGAAGGTCTCGGTCCATTCATCGAAGGGCAGATTGCTGGTGATCAGGGTCGCGCCGCGCTCGTAGCGGTGCGAGATCAGTTCGAACAGCAATTCGGCGCCGGTCTTGGACAGCGGCACGAAGCCCAGTTCGTCGATGATGAGCAGCTTGTAACCGGCCATCTGCTTCTGAACGCGAAGCAGGCGGCGCTCGTCGCGGGCCTCCATCATCTCACTGACCAGGCTCGCGGCGGTGGTGAAGCCCACGGAGAGCCCCTTCTGACAAGCCGCCAGCCCGAGGCCAAGGGCGACGTGCGTCTTGCCCGTGCCACTTGGGCCAAGGGCAATGACGTTCTCGCGACGGTTGATCCATTCACACCGCGCCAGTTCCAGCACCTGCATCTTGTTGAGCTTCGGAATGGCGCTGAAGTCGAAGCTGTCGAGGCTTTTGACCGTGGGGAATTTGGCGGCCTTGATGCGGCGTTCGACCATCCTCCGCTCCCGGTCGATCAACTCCAGCTCAACAAGCCGGGCGAGATACCGGACATGGTCCATGCCTTCGGCCGCGCATTGCCGGGCCAGCTTCTGATGTTCCCGCAGGAACGTCGGCAGCTTCAGCGCCTTGAGGTTGAGGAGGATCAGGCAACAGTCCGGGGGACTGTTGGCCCGACGAAGGCGAGCAGGATTTCCGGGACATCGTTCATGCCGCGTCCTCCGCATTGCCCGACAACAGCCGCATGTAGGAACCGGCCTTGGTCTTCTCGACCGTGGCCTTGGGCAGATAGGGATAACAGTCCAGGTCCAGCCGGGGCGGACGGTGTTCAATACGGCAAAGCAGCAGGTGCTTTACGGCGTCAAAGCCGATCGCGCCCATCTGAAGCGCCTGCTTTACCGCGGCATGCAGGTCAGCCAGGTCGAAGGTCTCGAGCAACCGCAGGACCTGGACGTATTCGCGTCGGCCATGCCGGTTCATGCGAGCTTCCATCAGCCGGCGCAACGTTGCGAACTCCTCGGAAAGCTCCCACGCCTGCAACGGCGCGGCCTGATCGAATGCGTTGAGCTTCTGCTCCAGCAGCGGCAGGTAGTGGACCGGATTGAAGACGATCTCCTCGCGCTCCCAGCACCGGGGATGGCGGGCAATCATCTCGCCCCGGCAGCCGATCACCACGTCGTGGACATAAGCCCGGATCCAGACATCCTGATGGGCAAAGGCGACCGGCACCGAATAGTCATTGGTCTTGTAGCGCACGAGCGATTGCGATGAGACGCGGCCGGTGTCCTGATCGCAGGCGTCAAAGGGTGAAGCAGGCAAGGATCGCATCTCTGCCAGATCGCGCTGCAGCCGCTCGCCGATCGTTTCGCCCTCACCGCGCAGGACATCGTGCTGGCGCTTGCGGCATTGCTCTTCCAGCCAGAGGTTGAACGCCTCCCAGGTCGCGAACTCGGGAAGCGGCACCATGAAGTTGCGGCGGCAATAACCCACCAGACCCTCAACATTCCCCTTGTCGTTGCCTTTGCCGGGGCGGCCATAGCGATCCCGGATCAGGTAATGGGATAGAAACCCGCTGAACAGGGCGGCCCGCTTGCGGGTGCCATCGGGCAGGATCTTCGCCACCAGGCACCGGTCGTTGTCATAGACAATCGATTGGGGGACCGCCCCAAAGAAGGCAAAGGCGTGGATATGGCCGTCCACCCAGGCCTCGGCCACAGCCGCCGGATAGGCGCGGACGTAACAGGCGTCGCTGTGCGGCAGGTCCAGCACGAAGAAGTGGGCCTTCTGCTCGACACCGCCAATCCTGACCATCGCTTCGCCAAAGTCGGCCTGCGCATGGCCCGGTGGATGCGCCAGCGGCACGAACACTTCCTGGCCCCGCCGTTCCCGCTCCCGGATCGTCGGCCTTGCCCTTGAACCGGTGGCGGGCTGGCGGCCTCCATCCTTGATGATCGTGTAGCCGCCGGTGAACCCGCATTCGTCACGCAGCCGGTCGAACACCCGCTTCGCGGTGTGCCGCTGCTTCCGCGGCATGGAGCGATCCGCCTCAAGCCAGCCCTCAATGATCGGGATAAAGGGATCAAGCTTCGGCCGCCTGACCTCGGCCGTCCGCCGGT
>NZ_JBQEOI010000012.1:0-82801 GCF_052045125.1 Paracoccus sp. 22332 | reverse complement strand
GGGCCGCCCCGCCGGGTGGTGGGGGTTACTGGACCTGGGCGATCTCGGCGTCCATGCGCTCGCGCGCCTTTTTCGACATCTTCGCGGTCTTGGCGGCATCCAGGTTCGCGGGCGCGTCGCCCACTTGGATCAGCCCCACCATGCCCATCGCGAAATGCGGCGTGCATTTCACGCCGTAAAGGCCGGGTTCGGTCACGGTCAGCGAATATTCCTCGTTGATCTTGCTTTTGAACGGCTCGACCCCTGCGGGCAGGATCTCCTTGATCGCCTCGACGTTGTGGCTCTTGTCGGTGGGGATGAAGTGGATCACGTCGCCGGGTTCGGCCTTCACGAAGGCGGGTTCGAACACCATCATCCCGGCCTCGCCCTTGTTCATCATGTGGACTTCGTGCTCGGCGGCGAAGGCTGCGCCGGACAGCGCGAAGGTCAGGGCCAAGGCGGGGGCAAGGAAGAGGGCGCGTTTCATGGGTCTTTCTCCTGAAGTCGCGGACCGGGAACGGTCCGTTCAGGGGCCGGATTAGGCCCTTGCGCCGCGCCGCACTTTGACCAAGCGCAAACTGCGGGGCGAAAATCGGCGGCGGTGGAAATATTCCGTTCCGCATTTGTTTCCGCTGCTGCGGTCGATTAGACTGGCGGGGCAAGTCAGGGACCGATCCAGATGCCGCAACCCGACAATCATGCCGCACCGATGGCCGAGGCGGAGATCCGCAAGATCATCCATGTCGACATGGACGCCTTCTATGCCTCGGTCGAGCAGCGCGACAACCCGGACCTGCGCGGCAAGCCCGTGGCGGTGGGCGGATCGACCGCGCGCGGTGTCGTCGCCGCCGCCAGCTATGAGGCGCGGGTGTTCGGCGTGCGCTCGGCCATGCCGTCGGTGACTGCGAAGCGCCGCTGCCCGGAGCTGATCTTCGTGAAGCCGCGCTTCGAGGTCTATCGCGCCGTGTCCCAGCAGATCCGCCAGGTCTTTGCCGAACATACCGACCTGATCGAGCCGCTGTCCCTGGACGAGGCCTATCTGGACGTGACCGAAAACAAGCAGGCCATCCCCGTGGCCACCACCATCGCCCTGATGATCCGCGACCGGATCCGGCAGGTGACCGGGCTGAACGCATCTGCGGGGATTTCCTACAACAAGTTCCTGGCGAAACTGGCCAGTGACCTGAACAAGCCGAACGGGCAGGCGGTCATCACGCCCGCGCGGGGACCGGCCTTCGTGGCCGAACTGCCGGTCAAGAAATTCCACGGCATCGGCCCGGCCACGGCGGCCAAGATGGAGCGGCTGGGCATCGTCACCGGCGCCGATCTGCGCGCCCGTTCGGCCGAATTCCTGCGCCAGCATTTCGGCAAAGCGGGGGACTGGTACTGGCGCATCTCTCGCGCGATCGACCACCGCCCGGTCGAGCCGCACCGGATCCGCAAATCGGTCGGATCCGAGGACACCTTTTCCGCCGACATCTTCGATTTCGACCCCGCCCGGCAAGAGATCGCAGCCTTGGCGGACAAGGTCTGGAAAGCCTGCGGCAGCAGGCATCTGACCGGGCGGACCGTGACGCTGAAGGTGAAATACGCCGATTTCCAGCAGATCACCCGCAGCCGGACCTTGACCGGCCCGGTCCATGGCGCCGGGGATCTGGAAGCCGTCGCGGTCGGCCTTTTGCAGCCGCTGTTTCCGACGGCCAAGGGCATCCGCCTGCTGGGCGTCACCCTGTCCTCGCTTGAGGAGGACGAGGGGCAGGCCCCGCAGTTGTCCCTGCCGGGCTTCGATTAACATCGTGTTATCCTTCCGGCAGGATCGGTTCTTGCCAGTTATCCCCAGGCCGGCATTATGGGTGAAAACGCCCGATGGACCTGTCCCATGAAATCCTGCATCGCCACCGTTTCCCTGCCGGGCAAGTTCGCCGACAAGCTGGCCGCTGCGCAGGCCGCGAAATTCGACGCCATCGAGATTTTCGAACAGGACTTCGTGGCCTCGGACCACTCCCCGCGCGAGGTGGGCCGGATGGTGCGTGATCACGGGCTGGACATCGCGCTGTTCCAGCCGTTCCGCGATTTCGAGGGCCTGCCCGAACCGCTGCGCAGCCGCGCCTTCGCCCGCGCGGAACGCAAGTTCGACCTGATGGCGGAACTGGGAACCGATCTGGTGCTGTTCTGTTCGTCGGTCTATCCGGCGGCGATGGGCGGGATCAGCCGGGCCGCGGACGATCTGGCGGAACTGGGCGACATCGCCGCCGCGCGCGGCATCCGCGTCGGATACGAGGCGCTGTGCTGGGGCCGTCATGTGAACGACCACCGCGACGCCTGGGAAATCGTCCGCCGCGCCGATCATCCGAATATCGGCCTGATCCTCGACAGCTTCCACACCCTGGCCCGCCGCATCGACCCCGACACGATCCGGCGGATTCCCGGCGACAAGATCTTTTTCGTCCAGCTTGCCGACGCCCCCGCGATCGAGATGGACCTGCTGTACTGGTCGCGCCATTTCCGCACCATGCCGGGAGAGGGCGACCTGGACGTGACCGGCTTCATGCGGGCGGTCATGGCTGCGGGCTATGCCGGGCCGATCAGCCTGGAGATCTTCAACGACCAGTTCCGGCGTGGGATGCCCCGGCTGGTGGCGCAGGACGGGCATCGGTCGCTGGTGCATCTGATGGACGCGGTGCGCCGCGCGGAACCGCAACTGCCCGTGGACCTGCCCGCCTTTCCCGGCCCCGTCGCGGTCGAGGGGGTCGAGTTCGTGGAATTCGCGACGGCCCCCGGCGATGCGGGCGGGCTGGAGCAGTTTCTTGCCTCGGCCGGGTTCGCGGCGGTGGGGCGGCATCGGTCGAAGCAGGTGCGGCTGTGGCGGCAGGGGGGCGTCAACCTGCTGGTCAACAGCGAAGCCCAGGGCTATGCCCATGCCGCCTGGCTGAACCACGGCACCGGCGTGTCCGAGGTCGGGCTGACGGTCGCCGATCCCCAGGGCGCCGTCACCCGCGCGACCTTCCTGGGCGCCCCCGCGCATGCCCAGTCGCATGGCCCGGACGAACTGGCGATCCCCGGCATTCGCGGCGTCGGCGGCAGCGCGCTGCGGTTCCTGCACGCAGGCGCGGCAAGCCTGTGGGACGTGGATTTCACGCTGGACCAGCCAAGCCCCCAGGGCGCGGGTCTGGTCGCGGTCGATCACATCGCGCAGACCATGGCCTATGACGAGATGCTCAGTTGGTCGCTGTTCTACACCTCGATCTTCGGGGCCGAGAAATCGGCCATGGTCGACGTGGCCGATCCCGACGGGCTGGTGCGCAGCCAGGCGATCCGCGCGGGCGCGCTGCGGGTCACGCTGAACGGCGCGGAATCGCGGCGGACCCTGGCCGGGCGCTTCATCGAGGATACCTTCGGGTCGTCCGTGCAGCACCTGGCCTTCCGCACGGACGACATCTTCGCGACCGCCGCCGCCATGCAGGACCGGGGCTTTCCGGTGCTGAGGATCGGCGCGAATTATTACGACGACGTGGAGGCGCGCTTTGGCCTTGACCCGGCGCTGCGCCAGCGGATGCAGGCGCTGAACATCATGTATGACGAGGAACCCGGCGGCCAGTTCTTTCAGTTCTACAGCCAGGCGCAGCCGGGCGGGCTGTTCCTGGAGGTGGTGCAGCGAACCGGCACCTACCAGGGATATGGAGCGCCGAACGCCCCATTCCGCATCGCCGCGCAGAAGCGCAGCGAACGTCCCGCCGGAATGCCCGCCCGGTAGCCCCATGCGAGAGATGACCCTGCGCCAGGTCGAGGTGATCCGCGCCGTGATGATGGCGGGCACCATCCAGGGCGCGGCGAAGCTGCTGAATGTCAGCGCGCCGGGGATCTCGCGGCTGGTGAAGTATACCGAAAGCTCGCTGGGGATCCGACTATTCGAACGGAAGGGCGGGCTGTTCGTCCCGTCATCCGAGGCCGAGGCGATCTTCCAGATGATCCACCAGGTCTATCGCCAGATGGAGAACCTGAACGGCGCCGTGGGCGCGCTGCGCAAGGGCGAGGACGTGCGCCTGTCCTTTGCGTCCGCGCCGTCCATCGCGCAGTTCATCGCCGCCCGCGCGATCCGGGGCGTGCGCCAGCGGTTTCCCGACCTGTTCATCGACCTGAACATCCTCAAGATCGAGGAAACCACCGATTACCTGCTGCTGGACAAGGGCGAATTCGTCATCATGTCCTCGGCGGTGGACAACCCCGCCCTGACCTGCGAGCCGCTGGCGCGCGGGCGGCTGGTCGCAATCGTTCCGGACGGGCACCGGCTGGCGGCGCAGCGCACGATTTCGGTCCACGATCTTGCGGCCGAGGATTTCGTGGGTGTCCATCCCGACGATCCTTATGGCGCGGCCTTGGCCCAGCCGTTCCGCGACGCGGGGATCAACCCGCGCTATACCATGCGCGGACGGTTCGCGCAGACTGTGGTCAGCCTGGTGCGGCACGGGCTGGGGGTCGCGGTGATCGACGAATTCTCCGTGGCCGAGGTCTATATGCCGGGCATCACCCGCCGCCCCCTGACCGAAAGCGCCGGGATCACTGCCTGGGCGGTGACGCGGAAGGGGCGGCACCTGTCCAGCTTCGCGGAATACGCCATCGACAGGTTCCGCCGCGAACTGGCGCAGGCGGTCGCCCGCGACGACTGGAACGATCCTACGCCCGAACGCTAGTAGCTGATCGCGGCAGTCCGGCGCAGGTCGTCGGCGGTGGGTTTGCCGAAACCGAAGAACTCCAGATAGGCAGGGATCTGCTCGAACAGCATGTCGGTGCCGACCTGATAGCGGCAGCCGCGCTCCGCGGCGGCGGACAGGAAGGGCGTCATCTCGGTCTTCATCACTACCTCGCCCACGAAGGCGGCGGGGTCGATGCGGGTCACGTCCATCGGCAGCGGATCGCCCGCGTTCATTCCCAAGGGCGAGGCGTTGACGACCAGTTCGAACCCCGCCGGATCGCGGCTGCCGGTTTCAACCCGCAGCGCCGGATAGGCCGCCAGCAGCCGCCCGGCCAACGCCTGCGCCGCCGCCGCGTTCGGGTCGAAGATCGCCAGCCGCGCCACGCCCGCCCGCGCCAGCGAGGCCGCGATGGCCGATCCGACACCTCCCGCGCCGACGACAAGCGCGCCGATCCCGTCCAGCCGCTGGCCCTTGGCCAGAACGCCAAGCACGAAGCCCTCGCCGTCGAACATGTCGGCCTCCAGGGCGCCGTCCACCCCCAGCCGCAGCGCATTGGCCGCGCCCGCGATCCGGGCCGTGACCGACACGCGGTCGGCCAGGCCGATGGTGGCGACCTTGTGGGGCATGGTGATCAGCGCGCCGTGGATGTTCGACAGCCGGAAGACCAGCGGCAGGAAGGCGGCGTAATCCTCGGCCTTGCAGCCCATCGGCACCACCACGGCGTCGATGCCACGGGCGTCGAACCAGGGGTTATAGATCATCGGCGCCTTGAAGGTGCTGGTGGGATAGCCGATATGCGCGATCAGCCGGGTGGTGCCGCTTATCATCATCGCCTCAGTGGTGCAGGATCTCGCCCAGGAAATTCCGGGCGCGTTCGTGGCGGGGCGCGTGGAAGAATTCCTCAGGGGTGTTTTCTTCCAGGATCTCTCCGTCGGCCATGAAGATCACCCGGTCGGCGACCTGGCGGGCAAAGCCCATCTCGTGGGTGACGCAGATCATCGTCATGCCGTCGCGGGCAAGGCCCACCATGGTGTCCAGAACCTCCTTGACCATCTCGGGGTCCAGCGCCGATGTCGGTTCGTCGAACAGCATGGCGATGGGTTCCATGCACAGCGCGCGGGCGATGGCCACGCGCTGCTGCTGGCCGCCGGACAGTTGCGCGGGATATTTGTCGGCCTGGTTGCCGATGCGCACCCGGTCCAGGTATTTGCGCGCGGTCGCCTCGGCCTCGGCCTTGGAAATGCCGCGCACCCGCATGGGGGCCAGGATGCAGTTTTCCAGGACCGTCATGTGCGGGAACAGGTTGAACTGCTGAAAGACCATGCCGACCTCGCGGCGCACGGTGTCGATGGCCTTTTGCCCGTCGTCCAGCTTGGTGCCGTCCACGACGATGGTGCCGGACTTGATCGTCTCAAGATGGTTGATGCAGCGGATCAGCGTCGACTTGCCCGACCCGGACGGGCCGCACAGCACGATCTTTTCGCCGCGACGGACGTTCAGGTTCACGTTCTTCAGGGCATGAAAGGCGCCATACCACTTTTCGACATTCTCCATGCGGATCAGATAGTCTTCGGTCATGATCTCCCTCCCTGGGATCAAAGCGCGATGCGGGCGCCGGATTCGGCGGATTGCTTGACGGCCTGGATGACGCGCAGGGTCTCCAGCCCCTCGCGGCCCGACACCAGGGGCGGTTCCCGGCCTGCGATCACGCGGGCGAACTGGCTGACTTGTCGGGCCAGGGGGTCTTCGTCGGACACCCTGGCCCGTTGCACGTCGAAAGGCGAATACCAGCTGCGTTCGCCCCGCGCGGTGCGCAGTGTCAGGGACGGCAGGGCCAGCGATCCGTGGGTGCCGCCGATCAGATAGCAATGCTCGTCTGTCTGCGGATAGGCGGGGTTTTCGCCGGTGGTCATCTCCCAGGACCAGGGCGCCACGGTCGCGTCGCAGACGCTGACGGTGGCCAGCAGCCCGCTGGCGAATTCCAGCAGGATCACCGCCGTTTCCTCGACCGCGTTGCCGCGCAGGGCGTTCGATTCCCGCGCGGTGACGGCGGTCACGTCGCCCAGCAGGTAACGCAGGTTGTCCACGTCATGGATCAGGTTCAGGAAGACCGGCCCCGCGCCCTTTTCGCGCCGCCAGGCCACGTTGAAGTAATCGTCGGGCTTGCACAGCCAGAACATCGCATTGGCGACGACCGGGGTGCCGATGCTGCCGTCCTGGATCAACTCGCGCGCCTTCTGCATCAGCGGATTGTGGCGGCGATGGTGCCCGGTCAGCAGCGGAACGCCCGCCGCCTCGGCGGCCTCGACCAGCCGTTCGGCATCGGCCACGCTGTCGCAAAGCGGCTTTTCGATCAGTGCGGGCAGGCCCGCCGCGATGCAGTCCAGGCCGTTCTGCATGTGCATCTGGTTCGGCGTCGCCACGATCACGCCATCCGGGCGCGGGCCTGCCACCGCCTCGTCCAGCGACCGGACCCAGGGGGCGCCGTATTCCGCCGCCACCGCCTGGCCCGTGGGCGAGGGGTCGATGACGCAGGCCAGATCCGCATCGGACGAGGCCGCGACATGCATCGCGTGGCGCTTGCCGATCAGGCCCGCCCCCATGACGGCGATGCGCGGTGTCACGCGTCCGCCCCGGCCAGCGTGACGATGCGGCGCAGGGCCAGGCGATAGCCCTCGGTCCCGCATCCTGCGATCACGCCGTCGGCGCGCAGGCTGACATAGGAATGGTGGCGGAAGGACTCGCGCTTGTGGACGTTCGAGATATGGACCTCGATCACCGGGCCGTCGAAGGCATTGAGCGCGTCCAGGATCGCGACCGAGGTGTGGGTATAGGCGGCGGGGTTGATGACGATGCCTGCGCCATCCTCGCGCGCCTGATGGACCCAGTCGATGATCTGGCCTTCGGTGTTCGATTGCAGGAAACGCGTCTGGACGCCCAGTTCCAAGGCCAGCGCCGCGCAGTCGCGTTCCACGTCGGCCAGGGTCTCGGACCCGTAGATATGCGGCTGGCGCTTGCCCAGCAGGTTCAGGTTCGGACCATTCAGGATATAGACGAGTTTCGGCATAGGATGTGACCTTCGGGGCAGGGGGCGCCCGGCGGCGGAACCGCCGGGCCTTGGGATTGTCGCGGGCTTACTGGGCGATGGCGAAGGGCACGCCTTCCATTTCCGTCGGCAGTTGCGGCGGATCCATGTGCATCCAGGTGTTGTAGATGCCCTTGAACTCGTCGGTTTTCATGAACTCGCCCAGGAAGGCGTTGACGGTCTGGTTCCAGTCGGCCTCGCCCAGGCGGGTGCCGACGCCGTTGTAAAGCGCCGTCAGAGGCATCTTGTTTTCGTATCTGCCGGGGGCGCCAGCCTCGATCCGGGTGATGTAGAACTGGTTGCCGCCCACCGCATCGACCTGGCCCGACATCAGCGCCTGGATGGTCGCCGCGTCGTCGTCAAAGCGCATGATGTTCGTGCCCTCGGGGGCGATGGCCGTCAGCGCGGTATCCTGAGCCGCCGAACGCGGCACGCCGATGCGATAGTCGGCCAGCTTCTCGGGCGTCGAGAGATCGGCGTCCTTCGGACCCACGACCGACATCTGGTTCGCCGCATAGGGGACCGAGAACTGGATCGACTGCGCCCGTTCCGGGTTCATCGCCATGGTGGCGAACAGAACGTCCACCTTGTCGGTGGTGAGCGCCGGGATGCGGTTGGCGACGGCCAGCGGCACGAATTCGGCCTGCACGCCCAGGTATTCGGCAAAGGCGCGGCCCATCGCGGCGTCATAGCCGTCGGCTTGGCCCGACGAATTGATGCAGCCCCACGGGCAGTTGTCGCCCTGGATGCCGATGCGGATCGTGCCGGATGCCTTGGCCTCCTCGACCGAGCGGGCATCGGCCTGGGTGCCGGCGACGGCGGCCAGGGCCAGGGCCGCTGCGGCGGCGATGCGGGTGATGTGAAGCATGCTGTTTTCTCCCTGATACGGACCGTCTTGCGGTCCCCGTGGTGTTTAAAGTCTATTGCTGCGCCACGGTGAAGCTGACGCCGTCGATGGTGTCCGGCAGGTGCGGCACCTCGACCTGAAGCCATTCGGCATAGGCCGCATCAAAGGCATCGCTGCCGATGAAGGCGTCCAGGAATTCGTTCGCGGCCGCGTTCCAGTCGGCCTCGCCCAGCCGGGATGCGATGCCTTGGTACAGCGCGCCGATGGGAAACTTGTTTTCGTATTCGCCGGGGCGCGCGGCTTCCAGCCGCTGGATGTAGAACTGGTTCGATCCCAAAGCCTCGACCTGACCGGACACGAGCGCCTGGATATTGGCCGCGTCGTCGTCGAACCGCTGGATGCGGGTCTCGGGCGGGGCCTCGGCGGTCAGGATCGTGTCCATCGGCGTAGAGCGGGGAACGCCGACCGACCTGCCTGCCAGCGATGCGAGATCGGGCAGGTCGGTCGATTTCGCCGCCGTCACGAACAGCGTGTTTTCGGCGTAGGGCTGGCTGAACTGCACGGACTTCGCGCGTTCGGCGGTGATGCCCAGCGATGCGATCAGCACGTCCACCTTGTCGGTGGTCAGGCCGGGGATGCGGTTGGCCACGGCCATGGGCACGAATTCGGCTTCCAGCCCCAGATGGGCGGCGAAGGCGCGCGCGATGGCGGCGTCGAACCCCTGCGCCTCGCCGGTGCTGCCCAGGCAGCCCCAGGGACAGTTGTCGGCCTGGATCCCCACGATCAGCTTGCCGGATGCCTTGGCTTCCTCGAGGCTGCGGGCGTCGGCGGCGGCAGACAGGGCCGCAGACAGGGTCAGTGTGGCGGCAAGGGCCGTCAGGGTCGTTTTCGCAAGCATGGTTTTCCCTCCCGGAATGGTCTTGTGGGTCAGCGGCGGTCGCGGGCCAGGCGGCGTTCCATCCGGCTGCCCCAGAGCGACAGGGGCCAGCACAGCAGAAAATACAGCAGCCCGACGATGCCGAACACGATCAGCGGCTTGAACGTCTGGTTCGACACGATCTGGCCCGCGCGGGTCAGTTCGATGAAGCCCACGATGGCGGCAAGCGAGGTGCCCTTGAGCAATTGCACCAGGAACCCGATGGTCGCGGGCAGCGACAACCGGAACGCCTGGGGCAAAACGATGTCGCGCATCAGGCTGCGATACTTGATGCCCAGGGCGTGGGCGGCCTCGGTCTGGCCCAGGGGCACGGCCTGGATCGCGCCGCGCCAGATCTCGCCCAGATAGGCCGAGGCGTGGGCGGTCAGCGCGATGGCCACGGCGCCCCAGGCGGGCACCGTGACGCCCAGCAGCGGCAGGCCGAAATACACGACGAACAGCTGCATCAGCAGCGGCGTGCCCTGAAAGACCGCGATCCAGGCCGCCGCGACGGTGCGCAGCCAGCGGCGGCGGGCGACGCGGACCAGGGCCACGACCAGGCCGAAGGCGATGCCGCCGACAAATCCGATGGCGGTCAGGGCCAGCGTCCATCCCAGGCCGCGCAGCAGGAACAGCAGTTCGGGGGTTCCGATGGTGGACATGTCCGGCCCCTTTTCAGCGCGTGGGATAGGTGAAGGCCGCGCGAGAGATCAGCGCGAACAGCGACATGATGAACCAGGACAGCGCCAGATACATCGCGGTGATGGTGAAATAGACCTCGAAGCTGCGGAAGGTGTCGCCGTCGATGCGCTGCGCCACGCTGGTCAGCTCGTAGGCGGAAATCGAGGTGGCGATCGAGGTGGTCAGCGTCAGCAGGATGAACTGGCTCGACAGCGACGGGAACACGGCGCGCAGCGCGGGTTTCAGGATGATCTTGCGGAAGATCTCGCCCGGTTTCAGGCCTAGGGCCAGGCCGGCCTCGGTCTGGCCTTTCGGGATGCTTTCGACGCCGCCCCGGATGATCTCGATCGCATAGGCGCCGCCGTTGACGCCCAGGGCGATGATCGCGGTGACGGTGGGGTTCAGGCGGATGCCCGCCAGCGGCAGGGCGAAGAAGATGAAGAAGATCTGCACTAGGAAGGGCGTGTTGCGGATCAGTTCGACAAAGGCGATCACCAAGGCCGATCCGATGCGGCTGTGCGACCGGCGGATCGCCACGCCCAGCACGCCGATGATCAGCGCCAGGATCATGCCCGACAGCGCGAGGAACAGCGTGCCGCCCAACCCCATCAGCAATTCGGGCCAACGCGCCCAGACGACGCCAAAGTCCAGTGTCATGGTTTCCCCCCTTCAAAGGCGGCCCGAGTCAGGCGCGGTCAGCCTTTTGATGGAAACTGACCGGGGACGGCCGTTCCGTCAAATACCAATCCCCGCATTTTCCTAACATGATGTTAATTTTTCCGGTGCGCTGCGCGGGCGTTGTTGCGGGCTGGCGGCGGCGGCGCTTTTGATCGATCATGTCCGCAAGCAGTTGTCAAACAAGGGGACTGACATGACCGATCCCTGCATCATCTGCGTGGCGATCACCGGATCGCTGCCGACCAAGGACAACAACCCCGCCGTGCCGATCACCATCGCCGAGCAGGTCGAATCCACCCAGGAAGCCTTCGAGGCGGGCGCGACGATCGCCCACTGCCACGTCCGAGACGACGCCGGCAAGCCGACCAGCGACCCCGACCGTTTCGCCGCGCTGAAAGAGGGGCTGGAAAAGCACTGTCCCGGCCTGATCGTGCAACTGTCCACGGGCGGGCGGTCCGGGGCGGGCCAGGCGCGCGGCGGGATGCTGCCGCTGCGGCCCGACATGGCGTCCCTGTCGGTGGGGTCGAACAACTTCCCGACCCGCGTGTATGAAAACCCGCCCGATCTGGTGGACTGGCTGGCCCAGGAAATGCTGGACCATGACGTGAAGCCGGAAATCGAGGCCTTCGACCTGTCCCATATCCTCAAGGCGCATCAGATGTGGAAGGCGGGGCAGATCAGGGACCGGCCCTATGTGCAGTTCGTGATGGGCGTGAGAAACGCCATGCCCGCCGACCGCGATGTGTTCGATTACTACATCTATACTGTCAAGCGGCTGTTCGGCCAGGATGCGCCCTGGTGCGCGGCCGGGATCGGGCCGAACCAGATCGTGCTGAACGAATGGGCCATCGGCGCGGGCGGCCACGCCCGCACGGGGCTTGAGGACAATGTGCGCCTGGACCGGGATCGGCTGGCGCCCTCGAACGCGGCTTTGGTCCGCCGCGCCGCCCGGATCGCGGAACGGCATGGCCGCCCGGTCGCGACATGGCGGCAGGCGCGACAGATCCTGGGGCTGCGGATGCCGGAAGCCGCCTGAATCATAACCGGCAAGATATGGATCGCGGAAAAGATTTCATGCCGCAGGCTAAGTGTTTCTTTGTTCACAGGCGGCGGCGGTGGTAATGTCCCCGCCGGGGATGAGGCCGGATCGCAGATCGTCGCAACGGGTTGGACACCTGTCGCCCTCCCCCTGATGGGAAGGAGACATCATTTGCCAACCGCCTTTGTTCAAAGCAGCGCCGCCCGCACGGTCGCGATCCTGTGCTGGATCGCGGTCGTTCTGGACGGCTTCGATCTTGTCGTGCTGGGCGCGCTGATCCCCACCTTGACCGGCGGCGACATGCCCTGGATGACGCCCGCGCAGGCGACCTTCGTGTCCACCATCAGCCTTGTCGGCATGACTCTGGGCGCGCTATCCATCGGAATCGCGACCGACTGGCTGGGGCGGCGCAAGGTGATGATCTTCGCCGTGCTGGTCTTTTCGGCGCTGACGCTGGCCTGCGCTGTCGCGCAGAACTATGTTCAGTTGGGCATCTTCCGCTTCCTGGCGGGCTTTGGGCTGGGCGGCTGCCTGCCCACCGCCATCGCCATGGTCACCGAATTCTCCAGCGGCAGGGCGGGCAAGGCGTCCACCACGGTGATGACCGGCTATCACGTCGGCGCGGTCGCAACCGCGCTGCTGGGCCTTCTGGTGCTGCCGACGCTGGGCTGGCACGCGATGTTCGTCATCGGCGCCGTTCCCGGTTTCGTCCTGGCGCCGGTCATGTATCGCAGCCTGCCGGAATCGCCGTCCTTCCTGTTGGCCACCGGCCGCCGGACCGAGGCCGAGGCGATCGCCGCGCGCTATGGCCTGACCCTGCCCGAGTCCGCGCCCCTGCCCGAGGAGCGCGCCTCGCTTGCCGCGCTGTTCCGGGGGAAGCTGCTGCGGAACTCGGTCGCCATCTGCGTGACCTCGTTCATGGGGCTGCTGCTGGTCTATGGCCTGAACACCTGGCTGCCCAAGCTGATGGTGGCGGCGGGATACAGCCTGACGGGTGGCCTGTGGCTGCTTCTGCTGCTGAACGCGGGGGCGATCTGCGGGCTTCTGGTGGCGGGGCGCGTGGGCGACCGGATCGGGCTGAAGGTCGCGGCGGTGGCCTGGTTCCTGTGCGGGGCGGTGCTGCTGGCGGTGCTGTCGGTGCGGATGGGGCCGGGGCTGCTGTATCCGATGGTGTTCCTGACGGGCTGCTTCGTGTTTTCGGCGCAGGTGCTGGTCTATGCCTTCGTCGCCTCGAACTATCCGCCCGGCGTACGGGCGACGGCGCTTGGCGTGGCGGCGGGCGTCGGACGGCTGGGCGCCATCGCCGGGCCGCTGGTCGGGGGCACGCTGGTGTCGATGGGCATCGGCCATCCCTGGGGCTTCTATGTCTTCGCCATCGTCGGCCTGCTGGGGGCGGTGGCCCTGGCGCAGTCGGTGGTGCTGCGCCAGAAGGTCTGAAACGGGGCGCCTTCCGGCGCCCCTTTCTATTCCGGCGATCCGATCCGTGTGACCTGCCCGGCAAGCCGGATCGCCGCCGACAGCGCGCGGCCGGTGGCCTGCGCCATCTGCGGCAGGATCATCCATTCCAGGGCCCAGGCCGCGCCCGACCGTTCCTGTTCGTGGATCAGCGCCTGATGGACCCCTGCCAACTGCGTGGCGTTGAACCGCGCCAGCGTCACCAGCAGTTCCGCCATGACCGGGTTCTGCTTGTGCGCCATCGCGGACGAGGTGCCGCCGCCCGACAGCTCGATCTCCTCGATCCCCTGCTGGGCCATCAGGGCGATGTCCTGGCCCATCTTGCCCAGCGTGCCGCTGACCAGCGACAGGATCCCCGCGAACTCGGCCACGCCGTCGCGCATCGCGTGCCAGGCGCGGGGCGGGTTTTCCAGGCCAAGCGCCGCCGCCATGTCCGCCGCCACGGTATCCGCCTTGTCGCCCAGATCCCTGCGGTCGCCCGAGGCGCCGCCCAGTTGCAGCCGGGCGACGCGGGGCCGCGCCTGCGCGATCCGGGCGCGATGGTCGGCCAGCGGCAGAAGCCAGGGGGCGATGCGGTCGGCCACCATGATTTCGGTCGCCGCCTGCATCCGGGTGCGGCCCATCAGCGGGCGCGCGCCGAAGCGGCAGTCCAGTTCCCGCAGCGCCTGCTCCAGCGCGTCCAGCCGCGCGTCGATCAGCGCCAGCGTGTCGCGCATGGCGATGGCCGTGGCTGTGTCGATCACGTCTTGCGAGGTCGCGCCCTTGTGGACGGCCGCCGCATCGCCCGCCGCGGCCTTCATCTGCCTGACCAGGCAAGGCACGACCACGCCGTCTCGCCCGGTGCCCGCGCGCAGGTCGTCCATGTCAAAGCCCATGCCCTCGATGGCCCGCGCCGCCTCCTCGGTGCCCCCGGCCAGACCTGCCCGGCCCAAGGCACGGCTGAAGGCGGCCTCGAAAGCGCGCATCCCGGCAAGCTGGGCCTCGGGCGACCACAGCGCGGCCACTTCGGGATCGGCGAACAGCCCGCCCAGCCAGGGGTGGTCGAAAACATCGGTCATGGCGTGGCCCCTTTTCATGCGAAAGCGGCGCGAGGATGGCCCCGCGCCGCCGAAACCCTAACCCAGGGTCAGATGTCCAGAAACACCGTCTCGCCCTCGCCTTGCAGGCGGATGTCGAAGCGATACCTGCCGTCGCCGGTCTTTTTCGCGATCAGCGTCTGCACGCGCGGGCGCTGTTCGATCCGCGACAGCAGGGGGTCGCCCTCGTTGTCCTCGTCCTCGAAATAGATGCGGGTCTGCAACCCGATGTTGATCCCCCGCGCCACGACCCAAAGCGAGATATGCGGCGCGAAGGCCCGGCCGTAACGCGACGGCACCCGCCCCGGCTTGACCGTGCGCAGGGTGAACTCGCCCGTGACCGCATCGGCGGCAAAGCGGCAGTGGCCGCTGACCGCAGGGTCGGCGCCCTCCTGTCCGGCGAACCTGCCGGATGCGTCCGCCTGCCAGCTTTCGATCAGCGCGTCACGCAAGGCCCAGCCGGTGCCGTCATAGACGGAACCTACGATCTCGATGACCTGGCCCTTGGCGCCGTCGGCGATGGGGGAAACCCCGATCTCCTCGTCGTAATACCCGGCATTGCCGGCATAGGTCGGCATCAAGCCAATATGGACATAGGGCCCCGCGGTCTGCGACGCGGTTTCGGTCAGGACATTCAGCGGCTGGACCATCTTACATCCCCTCGATCTTGTTTTCGAACATGGTCTGGCGGCGGCCGCGCAGCACGATGTCGAACTTGTAGGCCAGGTAATCCAGCGGCCGCGAATGCGCCATGTCCAGCGGCGCGACCAGCCGGTCAAGCTGAGATCGGTTGCGGATCGTCGCGGCGATGGGGCACAGGGGGATCAGCGGATCGCCCTCGAAATACATCTGAGTGATCAGGCGCTGCCCGAAGCTGTGGCCATAGACCGAGATATGGATATGCATCGGCCGCCAGTCGTTGCCCCGGTTCGGCCAGGGATAGGCGCCGGGACGGATGGTCAGGAACTGGTAATAGCCGTTCTCGTCTGTCAGCGTCCGCCCGCAGCCGCCGAAATTCGGGTCCAGCGGCGCCAGATAGCTGTCCTTCTTGTGGCGGTAACGCCCCCCGGCATTGGCCTGCCAGATTTCCACCAGCGTGTTCGGCACGGGCCGGGCGTTTTCATCCAGCACGCGGCCGTGCATCAGGATGCGTTCGCCCACGGCGGGGGCGGCGCCCTTGGTCCAGTTCAGGATCAGGTTGTTGTCCAGCGCGCCGATGGCGGAATGGCCGAAGGTCGGGCCGGTTTCCTCGGATGGGCCGGATTCCATCGACAGCAGCGGCAGGTTCGGCGACCGGGCCACGGATGTCTTGTAGTCGGGAAAATACGCATCTGGGTGCGCCTCGCGGTTGCGAGGGATCAGCGGGCCTAGATCGGTCATTCGGATGCCGCCTCCATCTCGGCATAGGTCTGTTTCGCCAGCTTGATGGCGTGGTTCGCGCGGGGCACACCGGCATAGATGGCGACGTGCTGGAAGGCCTCCATCACGTCGCGTTTGGACGCGCCGGTTCGGGCGGTGGCCCGGATATGCATCGGGATCTCCTCAAAATTTCCGGTCGCGGCCAGCAGGGCCAGCGTCAGCATGGATCGCTCCCGTCTGGTGATCGCGTCGGACGACCAGACGGTCCCCCAGGCGGATTCGGTGATGAGATCCTGGAAGGGCCGGTCCAGGTCGGATTTCGCGGCCTCGGCCCGGTCCACATGGGCGTCGCCCAGGACCGCGCGGCGAGTCCGCATTCCTTGCGCATGGCGGTCGGTCACGGGATCGGTCATGGGGCGGTCCTTTCCAGAAAATCGGTCAGCAGCCGGGCGGTGGCGGCGGGCTGTTCTACGCAGGGGATATGGCCCGCGTCAGGAATGACGTGGAATTCCGCGCCGCACAGCTCGGCCGTGGCGCGCACCAGATCGGGCGGGGTGGACCCGTCCTGATCGCCCGCCATCGCCAGAACCGGCAGGGTCAGCGCGCGGGTGGATTCGGTCAGGTCGGCGCCCGCGATGGCGGCGCAGCAGCCGGCGTAACCGGCGACCGTGGTGCGCGTCAGCATGTTGCGCCACAACGGAAATTCCGGGTCGGCGTCGCGGAAGGCCGGGGTGAACCAGCGTTCCAGGATCGGCCCGGCAAGGGCCGCGATACCGTCGCGGTTGATCGTGTCGATGCGGTCCTGCCACAGCTGCGCGGTGCCGATCTGCGCCGCCGTGTCCATCAAAACCAACGCCCGGATCAGGTCGGGCCGCCGGGCCGCAAGCCCTTGGCCGATCAGCCCGCCGATGGACAGGCCCACGAAGGTCACGTCGCGCAGGGACAGGCCGTCGCAGACCGCCTCGGCATCCGCGACCAACTGATCCATGGAATAAGGCGCGGGCGTGGCGTCGGTCAGCCCGTGGCCGCGCTTGTCGAAGCGCACGATCCGCAGCCCGGCAGGCAGCAACGGCAGCAGCGCGTCCCAGATCCGCAGGTCGGTGCCCAGCGAATTGGCCAGCACCACCGCACGCCCGTCGCGCGGACCTTCGTCCTGGATGTGGATGGTGATGTCGGATGTGGAGATGGTCTGCATTCTTTCCCCCTTGCGCTGCTTATCGCATGACAGATACGGCGATGAAAATTATAATGATGGAAAGATACCATAACCGGAAGGTTATCATGCTGCATTCCCATCTGCGCCTGCGCCACCTGCGCTGCTTTCTGGAAACGGCGCGCCTGGGCAGCCTGTCGGCGGCGGCCGAGGCGCTGCATGTCAGCCAGCCCGCCGCGTCCAAGACCATCCGCGAGCTTGAGGAGATCCTGGGCGTCCGGCTGTTCGACAGGTCGGGGCGCAAGCTGGCGCTGACGCCCGCGGGCCGGGTCTATCAGACCCATGCCGGCACCGCGCTTGCCGATCTGGAACGGGCGCAGTCGCTGGTGCTGTCGCCGCCCCCGGAACGCCCGCGCCTGCATCTGGGGGTGCTGCCCACGGCGGCCACGGGACTGGTGCCGCGCGCGGCCCTGGCATTCCGCGAAACCCGGCCCGATGTCCTGCTGGACGTGATGACCGGGCCGAACTGGCTGCTGCTGTCGCTGCTGCGCGAAGGACAGCTTGACCTGGTGGTGGGCCGGATGCCCACGGTGGGCAATACCGAGGGGCTGGGCTTCCGGCGCCTTTACTGGGAGCGTGTCGTGCCGGTCGTGCGCGCGGGCCATCCACTGCTGCGGCAGGACTGGGATTACGGCGAACTGGCTCATCATCCGCTGATGCTGCCGCCCGCAGGGGCGATGATCGCGTCCTCGGTCAGAAGCTGGCTGCATTCGGTCGGCATCACCGACCCGCAGCCCGCGTTCGAGAACGTCTCGCTGGCCTTCGGGCGCGAGGTCGTGACCCGTTCGGATACGGTGTGGTTCATATCCGAAGGGGTGGTGCGCCCGGAAATCGAATCGGGCGCCCTGGTCGTCCTGCCGATCCGCAACGAATTGCTGGGCGGCCCGGTCGGCATTTCCCTGCGCGATGGCGGCGAGCCGTCGCCCCCCGCGCAGGCGTTCATCGCCGCCCTGGAGGCCGCCGCTCAGTAAGGCAGGCCCACATAGTTTTCCGCCAGATCGCGCTGCGCGGTTTCCGATTCCGCCAGATGGGCCAGGGTGGCGCGGCGCATCCGGGCGGCGAAGCTGTCCTCGTCGTCGAAGCGGTGCAGCATCATCGTCATCTGCCAACTGAAGCGCATCGCCTTCCAGATGCGAGCCAGGGCCCGGCCGGAATAGGCGTCGATGCCGGTTTCGTCCCCTTTCAGCGCCGCAATCAGCGCCTGGTGCAGATAGAATACATCCGATACCGCCAGGTTCAGTCCCTTGGCCCCGGTGGGCGGGACGATATGGGCGGCGTCGCCCACCAGGAACAGCCGCCCCCATCGCAGCGGTTCGGACACGAAGCTGCGCAGGGGGGCGATGGATTTCTCGATGGACGGTCCCGTCACCAACCGGGCGGCGGCGTCCGAGGGGATGCGGCGCCTGAATTCAGCCCAGAAGCGGTCATCGGACCAGTCGGCGACCGTATCGGTCAGCGGCACCTGGATGTAATAGCGCACCAGACTCTCGCTGCGCATGGACGCCAGCGCAAAGCCGTGCGGTGAATTGGCATAGATCAGCTCGTCCGCAACAGGGGGTGTGCGCGACAGGATGCCCAGCCAGCCGAAAGGATAGACGCGCTCGAATTCCTGGCGCTTGCTCTCGGGGATGGTCTTGCGGCTGACGCCGTGGAAGCCGTCGCAGCCCGCGACATAGGCGCAGGTCAGACGGCGGCGCTGCCCGTCGGTTGTGTACTCCACGACCGCATGCGGGCCTTCCGCGTCGATGGTCACGTCGCTGACGCCATGAATGATCGTCGTGCCCATGGCGTCCTGCGCCGCATACAGATCCTGCGTCACCTCGGTCTGGCCATAGACCATCACCCGCTTGCCGGTCAGGCCCTTGAAGTCGATATGAACCACCATGTCGGCATCGGTGATCAGCGTGCCGTCATGGGGGATGCCCTCCGCATCCATGCGCGCGCCGACGCCCGCCTCGCGCAGCACCTCGACGCTGCCCCATTCCAGGATCCCGGCGCGGATCCGTGACAGCACGTGATCGCGCGTGCTGCGTTCCAGGATCACCGTGGCGATCCCCGCCCGGTTCAGCAATTGCGACAATAGCAGGCCAGACGGCCCGCCGCCGATGATGACGACCTGGGTATCCATGCACGTTCCTCCCTGTTCGCTGCGCCGCTTAGCCTGCCGGGGCTGGCTTGCGAATGGACGGGACGGGCGCGGGCTGGTATTTTTCGGGCATGCCTCCGCCCCGAGGCGTCAGGGCAAGCCTGCCGGCTGTGGCGCGGGATGCGGCGGCGCGGCCGATTGATAAAGGCCGGTTCGGCACGGTCGCGGGGAACGGACGGGCGGGACGATTGTTAAGGGGATGTCTCAGGGCCGCGACCGACGCGGCGGATCAAGCAACGGAGATTTTCCATGGCCGACAAGACGCTGGACACGCTGTTTCACGAAACGCTGAAGGACATCTATTACGCCGAGCGCAAGATACTGACCGCGCTGCGCAAGATGGCCCGCGCCGCGCAAAGCGAGGATCTGAAGGCCGCGTTCAAGGCGCATGAGGAGGAAACCCAGACCCAGGTCGAGCGCCTGACCCAGGTGTTCGAACTGATCGGCAAGCGGCCGCGCGGCAAAACCTGCGACGCCATCGAAGGCATCATTGCCGAAGGCGAGGACATCATTGACGAATTCAAGGACAGCCCCGCCCTCGACGCGGGCCTGCTGGCCGCAGCGCAGGCGGTCGAGCATTACGAGATCAGCCGTTATGGCACGCTGAAGGCCTGGGCGCAGACCTTGGGGCTGGACGAGGCAGCGTCGCTGCTGGATGAGACCTTGCAGGAAGAAACCGCCACGGACGAAAAGCTGACCAGCCTGGCCGAGGCGGTCATCAACGCCGCCGCCACCCAAGAAGCGGCCTGATCAACGGCAAGGCCCGCGCCCGTCGCGGGCCTTTTTCAGGGACCGATCTGGCGATAGACTTGGATCATCGGATCCAGGTCCAGCCGTTCCAGCATATCCTCGAAGCGGCTGCGGGTCGGCTGCCGGCCAAGGTCGCGCAACAGGGTCAGCGCCGCCAGCGTGGCGGCATAGGCATGGGCCGCGCGCGCATCCCGACCGTTCCGCAAGGCCCAGCCCATCGCTTGGGGCAGGGGTCCGACAGCCTGCACCTCGATTCCCTGCGACAGCAGCCTGGCCAGATGCGGACCCACCCGGTCCATGGTGTCCGCCACTCGCCGGGCCTGGCTGTTTTCCTGGTAGGGCCGCAGGCCGGAATCGTCGGATAACAGGCGCTGCACGCGCGCATCCTCGGCCCGGTGCAGACGGGGCAGCAGGATGGTGATGGTTGCGTCCAGATCCAGGAAGGCCGGGTCGCCGATCATAACCCGACGTCCGAAGGTGCCTCCGTCGCGGTTGAAGGCGGCAATGGCGGCAAGGGCCGCCTCGCGCGCGGCGGGATCGGCGGGCAGGGCGACGGTGAGGGTATCTGCGCCCAGGCCCTGGCGTTCCCATGCATCCAGGTCGCGCAGATGCGCCGACAGCGCCGCGATGGCCTGGTCCGATCCCTGGAATCGCGGCATCCGCGCCGAGATGGTCCGTCCCGACGGGGTGATCCCTTGGGTCAGCAGCCGGGCGAAGGCCGGCTCGTCATAGGCGGGGCGCTGCGGCGTGGCGGTGGCAAGGCTGGTCCAGCCGATAGCGGGCGCGGTCTGCGCGCCGCCTTCGGTCCCGCCGCGACCGTCCGCGCCGTGGCAGCCCGTGCAGCTGAACTGCCCCTGCGGCAGGACCGGCCCGTCCGCGCCGCCCAGGCGGGGCTGCAACCCGTCGCCGCCGTTGAACAGCGCCGCCCCATCCTGCGCCGCCCCGTCCTGGGCCACGGCGGGCATGGCCAGCAGCAAGACAAGGACGGCCAGCCGCCTCATGGGGCGATTCCGCGTGCCTGTTCGATCAGCTGCGCCGGGTCGGGCATGCCCGAGATGCGCCAGAAGGTGCCGCTGCGCAGATCGCCCAGCAGATAGACGGCTTCATGCGCCTCGACCGGGCCGGGTTTCAGGCCGAAGGCGGACAGCAGCACCGGCGTGTCGGCGCGGCTGGCGACCAGCCAGTCCCAGTTGCCGCTGGCCTCGATCTCGGCCGCCGCCGCCGCCAGTGTGCCGGGCGTGTCGCGCCAGGGATCGACCGACAGCGCGATCAGCCGCAGGGGCGGGGCGCCGGGTGCTTGCAGGTCGGCGTCGACCAGCTTCATCACCGCCTTGACCATGGTGCAGTTGTCCTTGCATTCCGTATAGATGAACGAGATCAGGACCGGTCCTGCGTCGCCATAGCGGGTGACGAATCCTGCCGTTTCCCCCTGCGTATCGGTCACGGGAATATCGGGCAGAAGCAGCCGTTCCTGGGTCAGCGCGCTTTCCATCGGCGCGGCGGCATGGTCGTGCCCGGAATGGGCCAGGGCGGCGGCGGGCAGCAGCGCCAGCAGAAGGGCAAGGGGACGGATCATGGCAATTCCTCCAGCACCAGGGGGGCGAAGCCCGTGGGATGTCCGGCACGGGCGGTGACGACCAGCGGCAGGCGGCCGTCCAGTGTCCAGCGTTCTGCGGTCAGGCCGTCGGCGCCGGTGGTGAAGGGCTGCCGGATGCGCCAGTTGCCCGTCAGGGCGGCCAGGTCGATCACGCCCGACAGCCCTGCGGCGGGCGCGCCGTCGCCGGTGGTGAAGCGCAGCCGCACCCCGCCATCGGCATCGGCTTGGGGCTGGATGCGGCCGGGGGTGCGGGCGGCGGCCTGCGGGGCAGGGGGCGTCGGCAGGGCTGCGCAGAAGGCCATCTGGCCGATCCCCGCGCTGACCACCAGTTCCCACGCGCCGGGACGGGGCAGGCGGGCGGCGGCGGTGAACTGGCCGGGGCCGGTGGGCCGCAGCCCGCGATCCAGGGCGCGCACGATCTGCGGAATGCCGCCGCGGAGGCGCATCGCTTCCATCGGGGGCTTTCCGCTGATCGCGTGGCGCGCGTCCAGGACAAAGCCCGCATAGCTGTGGGCATGGACCGCCAGAACCGCCGGTTCCGGCAGCAGAGGCGCCAGAAGCGCGGAGGTTGGGGCATCCTGGCCGGGCAGGGGCGGACCGATGACGACGCGGCCCAGCGTGGCCTCGGTGCCCGGCGGGATCGGGTCCAGATCCATCACGCCGATGGTCGACCCGTCCGCCAGCCGCAGCACGGCAGTGCCGGGCAGGAAGGCCACCTCGGCCACGGGGCTGTCGGTATCGGCGGCGGGGACGACCTGGCCGGTCGCAAGATCGGCCATCGCAAAGCCGGTGCGGTCCCGCGCGTAGAGAATGACTATTCGGCCTTCGGGGCTGACGGCCATGCGGTCGAAATGCCCGTCCAGCGGGATGGCCTGCGCCCGGTACGCTGCGTCCAGCCACAGCACATGCAGTGTCTTCCGATCCAGCCACAGCGCCGCGTCGCGGTTCAGACCGATGGCTGCGGCGCCGGGGGCCGGGGCATCGGCCAGCGTGGCGCCGCCGTCATCCAGCACCAGCAGCCGGGCGTCCGACAGGACCGCCAGCCGCCAGGACGGATCGGTCCCGCCGTCGCCCGCAATGGCCCTTGCCTTCAGATCCAGGCGCAGGTCGCGGCCGGGCCGCAGGATGTCGCCGGTCCCCTCCTCCAACAGCCAGGCCCCGCCCGAGGCGGCGGGCACCAGGGCGCCGGGCCGGTCCAGCCCTTCGGCCAGCACCTGCGCGTCGCCATAGGGCGTCACCGCCAGCACCTGCCCCGCGCCGGGCAGGCTGAGCAGGAACCGCCCCGACGACGGATCGGCCGCGACCGAGGCCGGGGCCGTATCAAACCGGCGCGCGGCCAGCAGGTTCGCGGTGCCAAGCGCGCGCTGCGGATCCAGCACGGTGAAGGCCCCGTCGCGCGCCGCCACGCCCAGCACCACCCCGTTCAGATCGACGCTGCCGATGGAGGCGCGGCCGGTCGCGCGGTAGGCGGCGGCGGTTTCGCCGCAGGGCAGGTCGCTGGGGCCGCGTTCGCGCAGCCAGCCCATCGGCGCCAGATCGGTCGGGACGGAACCGACCTGCGCGGTGAATTCCAGCACCACGTCGAAGGGCTGGCCCGGCCGGACCTGCGTCAGATCGGCGCCGCCCGGCGCGGTGAACCGGACCTGCGCCGACAGCGGCGGCTTCAGATCCTGCGCGGCGGCCGGTCCGGTCAGCGCGGCCAGGACCGCCAGCCAGGCGGCGCGGCGCGTCACTGCGTGTTCCTTTCGCATTCTTCGGCGTTGAACTCGACCAGGCCCCAGGTGCCGCCCGCCATCAGATAGGTCGGGCCGTCATGCCACAGCACCTTGCCCTCTACGTTCTGGCGCCGTCCGTCCGGCCCCAGAACCTGCCGAGGATGCAGCCAGGCCGAGACCACCTTTCCCGGCGCCACCAGGGCCGCGTTCGGGAAGCCGAAGCCGGGAAACAGGTCGTCATAGCCCAAGCCGTTCATCACGAAGGCCCGCTGCCGCGCCCGGCCTCCGGGGTGGACGACGCGGATCAGCACCTGCTCGCCAGGGCAGGCCATCAGCGTTATCGGCTTGCGACCGGGGTCGGATCGATAGGTGTCGTCGAAGAAATTCGGCGGGAACAGGACGGTATTCAGGTCGTCGCTGGCCTCGATCCGCCCGGCGCCCCTGACGGCGCCGTTCTTGCCCGGCTGGAACACGATGTCGTCCCGGCGCAGCAGGCTGGCAAAGGGCCGCGACCGATAGCTGACGCCCTGGTCGCCCCAGTCATAGCTGTCGTCGCAGACCGGGCAGTCGGGAACGATCCTTGCCGTCTCGGGCGTGCCGTCCTGCCAGCTCCAGCGGATCCGGGAATCCGAATCGTGGTGGTTCAGCCCGTCCTGATAGAAGATCACGAATTCACGGACCGCGACGGGTGCGCCGGGGCCGGTCGGTTCGGCCGGATCGTATCCCGGATCCATCACGACGTTTTCGTACCGCACGCCCCGCTGGAAATCGCCGGGCGCCTTGGCGGCGCGGCGCGATCCGACGGGCGCCCCCGTCACCGCATCCGGGATGGACCAGTGGCGCGGCAGCACGTCGATCACCCCGAACAGCCCGTGCGTCGTCTGCGACACGACATCGCCCGTCACCCGCACCGGAACGGGGCCGAAGGCATAAGGGATCCAGTGGATATGGCGGTGCAGTTCGTCCTGCACGGCCCTGTCCAGTTCTGCGGCCTGTACCGAGGTCAGGTCGATATCGCCCAAGGTGAAACGCTTGCCCAAGACCGTCGCATGGGCCGGATCCCGGCTTGCGGCAGCGCGGGGTTCAAGGGTCAGATCGCGCCATCCGACCGCTGTTTCCAGGGAATTGACAGCCCGGACGAAGACTTCGGTGGGCAGGTCCACATTGACGTCCGGCTGGACGATCCGCATCCTCCCGGCATAGAACCGCAGCAGGCCCGAGACCTGCGCGCTATCGGCCGTCGCCGGCGCCATCGCCGCCCGGTTAATGCCATAGCCCAGCGGCAGGTTGCGGATCAGGTCGCCGCCCGACAGTCCGATGGACAGCCCCAGCCGGGCCGAGGGACGCAGGCCGGTCGCGGGTGCTGTCAGCGGCGTTAGGACGCCGCTGACGCCGGTGACGGGGGCCTGACCCGGCGCCCCGGCGCTTGAACTGCGGCTGACCGCCTGTTCCGCATCCGTGTTCAGCGGCGTGATCTTGGGCATCAGCGCGTCGCCCGGCTGATCGTGCCGCTGGGCGGGGGTTCCTGTCAGCGGCGGTTCCTGCAACAGGTTGACATAGCGCAGCTCGACGCAATCGCCCGCGTTCACCCGCATCACGAAGGGCTCGGGCCGGGCATAGGCCTTGCGCACCGCCGCGATCACCTGGGCACGCGGCAGGTTCTGCCAATGCGCGTCGGTGCCGATGTCGCGCGCGTTTCCCTTGGCATCCGTTACCTGGGCGGGATCCAGCAGCGCCAGCATCAGCCCGTCGGGATCGCTGCGGTAACCGCCATAGTCGGTGCCCCGGTCCCAGAGATCGGCGGTGCGCAGCGCCACCACCAGGCCCATCGTGGTATGGCGCAGCAGCGGATTGTCCGGCAGTGGGCAGCCCGGCGCTTCGTTGAGGGGCAGGGCGTCGATGGCGCCCTTGGCGCGGGCTTCCACCAGCTTTTTCCTGTCGATGGGAACCAGCGTTTCGGGTGCCGACCGGTCCTGCCAGCCGTCCAACAGCGCCGTGCGCGCCTGCTGGTCCTTGTAGATACGCAGCAGGCCCCAGGCGCCGTTCCACAGCGCGTCCAGGGTGCCGAAGTTGTAGAGGTAATCCGACACGTCCTCGACGCCTTCGGTTGGGGTCGGGAAGGCTGGCGCGGCATTCCGCGCCGGTCTCATCTCGATTGCCGGGACATCGCTGCGCAACCGGGTGCGGACTTCGAAATGTTCGGAAATCCCGACCTCTTGCGCGAAGGTATAGCCTTCCAGATTGTCGCAATTCGCAAGCGCGTCGTCGAAGGCGCGATAGCGGGCCAGGGTCTCGGCGTCCTGGGGATCGCGCTCGTCATAGGCCTCGCGCGCGGCGGGGGTCAGGTTCAGCCAGGTCTCGTAATCTTCGGGGTATCCCTTGCGCACCGCGTCGAAACAGGCCTTGCGGGCGGGATCGACCGACACCGCCAGGTCGCGCATCCCCTGGGAAAAGCGTTGGTCGATATTGCGCGGTCCGGCCATGCCCGCGATGTTGAAGACATGCTGCACCTCTTGCGCGCCCTGGATCAGGCGGAGCACGGTGCGTTCATCCTGATATGCCTCGAACTGTGGGGTTTCGGGGTCGCGGGCGGGCGCCGAGCCGGTGTTATCCTTCGGATCGTGCCATGACCGCAGGACATTGCCCGCATCGCCCCGGTCGCCCGCAAGCTGATAGGCATAGCTGCACCGGGGCATCGTCCCCGCCATCAGCCGGGACACCACCTCGCTGTCGGGGGCGGCGGGATGCCAGGCCTGCCCGGCGCGGGTCATGCGCAGGGGTTCGCAATCGGCGTCGGGCGATCCATCGGCATTCTTGGTCCCCAGCCGCAGCGGCAGCGGGGCGTTGCGATAGTTCACCAGATAGGGATCGTGATGATCGACCGAGATCGATTCCGGCCGTTCCGGCGGTGCCACAGGCTTGGCCAGCGGGCCACCCTGGACGGGCTTGCCGTCGGGCGACGCGGCGCGGCTGCGATAGTCGACCAGATGCTCGCGCAGGGCCTGGACGCTGGCCAGATCCATCAGGTTGCCGTGCAGGCGCCGCCGGTGATAGGGCCAGTCGCCCGGCGCGCCTGCCGCCCACCAGGCGGGCGGAGTGACGGGGTCGGCCGGATCGTCCGGGCCGCATTGCCCGGCCGTCTGTCCCCGCCACAGCCCCTTGGCGGCCGACAGCGCCTCGCAATAGATCCGGGCCATGCCCTTCAGATGGGCGTCGGCGCGCGGTTCGATCGCGGACGTATCCTCGCGGTCGCGCGGGTCGTAGAGCAGGGCGAAATCCGCGACGGCCAGCGCGAATTCGCGGTAGTCGTCGTGGATCAATTCGTCCGTCTTGACGATCTTGTGGGTGCCCGTCCAATCGGCGCCGTCCTTTTCCCGGACCTCGAACAGGCCGGTCGTCACCATCGGCTTGCAGGAACCGTCGCCATGCGGATCGCAGATCGCGGCATGGTCGGGTTCGATCAGCAGGGCCGTGTAGAACCCGTGCTGCTGGATGGACGAGGGGCCGAAATGGTCGTGACTGAACACCGTGCGCATGGTCCGGTCGCGGGCCTTGGGGGCGTCATCGCCCCCTTTTCCGTCCAGGGCCATGATCGGATCGGCGAACCAGCGTTGCACGGTGGTCTGGAACAGGTGGCGGTTTTCCGTCACGGGCAGCCGCCAGATCCGGCCGTTGTTCAGGGTCGAGCATTCGGCCTCGGTCGCGGGGCGGGTGCCCCAGTCGCCCAGATCCGCCTGGTCCCAGGACGGATCCAGGCTGCCCCCGCGCAGCGCGGCGCAGCGGCGCGCCATCAACTCGTCGGCGGCGAAGGTGCCGTCCTCGTAGTTCCAGCCGTTCCCCGACCCGTCCGAGGATGTCACGTCGAATTTCACCAGGTGGATATGCTGGCCGATGGTGTCGGTCGGCGTCTTGACCTGGAAATCGTCCAGTTCCAGATCCTTGGGCAGTTCGTTGGTGTGGCGGAATTCGATGCATTCGCCCGACAGCGCGCGGAAGAAGAACGGCTCCACGTCGTCGCGCGTGGTGGGCGAGATGCGGTTTCCCGGATCGCCCGGCAGCTTGAAGGCGTCCGATGTCCGCGCCTGCGCGCCGTTCTGGCTGTTGTCGGCCCGGCTGGTCAGCACGTCGATGCGGGCCTGCGGATCGTGCCACCCTGCCTGGTTGACGACCAGATCCAGTTGCACGGCCGAGACCCGGTATCGCCGGAACCCCGTCAGCGCCGGGTCGATGGCATAGTTCTGATGCCCGGTCAGCGGATCGGTGCCCGTCTGGCCGTGGTCGCGTCCCGGCGCTCCGCCGCAGGGATCGGAGAATGGCGCGCCGGGTGCGGGCGGGGCGCCGTTCACGTCGAAGGCGCCGCGGACGGGGGCCGCGTCCGCCTGGCCCGGCAGCGGGGCCTTGGGCGTCCGATAGGCGCCGTCGCCGAAGGCGGCGGGGTCGCCGTCCGGCCCCAGCATCGCCAGCCCGGCGCCGTCATGGTGGAAGGCCTGCGCCGCGCGCTCCAGCGGCTCTCCCTCGGGGTCGAGCGCGCGGATCCAGGCATGTTCCAGATGCGCCGTCATGTCGCCAAGCGCCAGGGCCTTGGCGACCATCTGGCTGCGGAGGGTTTCCAGGCGCGCGCGGCTGTCTTCGTCGTCCAGATCGGCGGCCAGCGTGGCGTCCAATTCCGTGATCTCGTCCGACAGCCGCAGCGGCAGGTCGCGGTCGGCCTTGGTGATCACATGCCGCCCCAGGCCCCCGGACAGGTATTCGTCCCTGGCCGGGGCGTCGGGACCGGATCCCTCGTCCCCCAGGGCACGGGCGATGTCATGGGGCGCCTGCGGCGGACGGTGCCCCGGCTGCCCGGCAACATAGAAGGGATAGCCCGGCATCGCATCCGGCACCGGCCGAAGCGTCCTTGCAGGGGTCTGCGCGGCTTCCGTCCGGGGCACCGCCGCCTGGGCGCGGATCAGCCGTTCAGGACCGCCCGCCGCCTGGCCGCGCCACAGGGGCGGGCGGCGGGGCGCGGCCTCGGGTGCCAGCGACGCCTGGTCCGGCGCCGCCTGGGGGTCGGCATAGCGGGGCAGTGGCGGCAGCGCCTCTCCGGGCAGGGGGACAAGCGCCGGGATCGGCGTGCCCGCGCCGGGGCCGGGTTCGTCGCGCGTGCCCGGATCCTGCCAGGCGCCGGTTTCCGGATCGACGCTGCCGGCGCGGGCGAAATGCACATTGTCGGGGTGGCGGATATCGGCCGACAGGCCGGGCTTGTCCTGGCCGTCGGGCAGCTTGCGGCTGCCGTCCTCGAACACGTCATGGACGCGCCACAGCGCCCACATGCCCTGCGCGAAATGCGGATACAGGTGGCAGTGGAAGATCGAATCCCCGACGGTGCGGTTGCGGTTGCCCGACCCGCCCCAGGCGCCTGCTTCGCGCCCGCGCCCGCCGTGATAGATGTTATAGGTGAAGCCCTGGCCCGGCGCGACGGTCTGGCTGTCCAGATAGCTGCCGCGCCCCTGGTCGTTGCCCGCGAACCATTGATGCGCATGCAGGTGGAAGACATGGGTTTCCTTCGGCCCGGCGTGGAAATTGCGGAACACCACCGGGTCGTTCAGATAGGAATGATGCACGTTCGACGGATCGTCGGCGTACCATTCCAACAGCGCCGGATCGCCGTTCGCCCACGAGGTCAGGAAGAACTCCTCGTACAGGCATTCCGCGCAGGCCGCCGCCGGTCCGATCCCCTTGCGGTTGGCCAGCAGCATCGTGCCCATCCCCGACGCGCCATAGTTGATGGCGAACCCGTCGCGCACCCCGGCAAGCTGGCCGAAGCGGGCCAGTTCCTCGAAGTTGCGGGTGTAGAAGGTCTTCAACTCGTCATGGAAAAAGACCGAGAACTCGCGGAACGCGTCGAAGCGCAGTTCCTGGGTGCGGTCCTTGTCCGCCGTGTCGGTCTTGCAGTGCAGGGGCGGCGTGGAATAGCCGCCGGGGTCGGCGGCGCGATGGTCGCACCAGATGATCGCGTTCAGGTCGGCGTGGACGATCTCGAACGCTTTCGCCTGGCGGAAATCGGCGGTGCCGATGGCGCGGGCCATGTTCAGGACCGGGATGCCGCCCAACGTCCTTTCGTAATCCAGTCCGCCCGACCGCGCGTGGCGCGGCCCGCCTTCGCGCGGCGGCCAGGCCGCATCCATCGCCGCCTGCGACACCTGGCTGCGATACCAGCGGGTGCCGGGGCGTTCGGCCATGACCGCGCCGAACAGCCCATGGGTGATCGACCCGCCGTCGCCCTCGCCCCCCGCCGGGGCCGCGCGGCTGGCAAAGAAATGCGTGCCTTCCTGCACGACCTCGTAGAGGCAGTCGAAGCTTTCATTCGGCATTGCGGCGCCCAGGCCCCGGCAGGCGGGATGGGGCGGCTGCCCGCGCAGGACCAGCGGCATCAGCCCTTCGGCCAGCAGATTCAGGCTGCGGGTGCGCGGCCAGTCGGCCTGATCGAAGATCGGAACCGGATCGCGCCCTGCTTCCGGCTCGATCCCGGCGCCGGGCGGATCGTTGTCCGCGCGGTTCATGTCCTGATCCTCGCACAGCGCCTCGTGATGGTCGACCATCCGCGCCGATCCGCGAGACAGATGGCCGCCGACCGGAGCCCTGCCGTCGGGGCAGAAATCCCGCGACAGGTCGCGCGCCGGGGGGCTGCCGGGAACCTCGGGCGCCAGCAGGTTCTGGACCCGGACGAACAGCAGATCGCCCACATTCGCCCGCAGCACCAGCGGCCTTGGCCTGCGGCAATCGCGCAGCCGCACCTCGCCCGCCCGAAGCTGCACGGCGGACTTGGAATGGGTCGCGGTATCCTGCCCGCAATCGGGCTGGGCGGCAGGGGCATCCTCCATCGCCACCACGTCGCGGCGCAGGGCGAAAATCATCCCATAGGGGTTGAACGATCCGAAGCGGTTATAGACCAGCATCTGATCCAGGGCGACCAGATCGGCGCAGACCACACGCTGTGGCCTGTTCCCAGGGGCGTCCGAACAGGCCGTGTCGAAATCGGCGGCCGCCTGCGCATGGGCCGGGGCGGTCCAGAACATCGCCCCGCAGACCAGCACAACTGCGGGAAGGACGGCGCGTCGGACAAAGCGGAAAGACGGGACGGACATGATAACCCCCGATGCTGAAACAGCCTGCGGGCAAAGGGTCATCAAAAGCCCGAAAGGCAAAAAATAACAAACTGCAGATACTTTTATAATTAATATTGCCACGAATCGGGGTTAATCGCAACATGCATATATTAACGAGTTTTCTTTTGTATTTACGATGGAACAGGTTGCGATGGATTATCCCTTGGCCGCCGCCCGCCGGTTGACGGCCATCGGCGCGGAAAACTCCCGTGCCCGGTCGATTATCAACGATCGCCGCCCCGTTTATCTGCTGCCCCCGCAGGAAAAGATCGCTGCGCCTCCGGATCTGCCCGGGATCGATTCCGCCCGACTGAAATCCCTCGTCGACCATCAGGCCTCGAAGGTGGCCTTGCTCAAGGTCCGGGACGGTCGCGATTTCCAGCCGGTGGCGACGGCCTGGCCGTTTTCGACCGATGAAGCCGTGGGCAGGACGCGGCGGTTTCTGACCGCCGGCCATGTCCTGAGGATCGTTGTGATCGAGGGCACCCTGCGGCACGCCGGCGACGTGCAGAAACAGACGGTCGTCAAGCGGGATGCCCAGGTCGTCTTTCCCGACGGTTCTTCCCATCCCGTCACCCGCTGGATATGTTCCGCGCCCCTGGACCTGGCTGTTTTCGAGATTCAGGACGATTGCGATGCGCTGATCCTGAAAACAGATCGGGCGGTGCCGGACAGCATCGCCGTGATCGGCTATCCCCTGGTCGGGGGTGTCGAAGTCTTCAAAAATCAGACCGACCCCTATATCGAGCGTCAATATCTTGCGGTCGGCGAAGGGAAACCCGCCATCGGGGGCGGAAAACAGCGGGCTGCTCAGTTCCGGCACGACGCGACCACCCTGCCGGGGTTTTCCGGCGCGCCGGTCTTCGATCCCGAAACCGGGCATGTGGTCGGCCTGCATATCCAGGGATCGGCCGATGGGCTGGAACATTCGGTCGGGATCGTCGGACTGAGGAACCCTGTCGAGAGGGACTGGAACGACGGTCTGCGTGCCTCGGGCATAGTGCAGCAGCAGAGATGGCTGGCCGAGATCCTGGATGGAACCGGCGACAGGCCTGACGACGATGCCGCGACGATACTCTGGACGGGCGGTCTTGCGCCCAGTCCCCGTGAACCGATCGAGGCGTTGCCGCTGCCGATCCTGCTGGCCGATACCGGCGCTTCTCGCGGTCCGGGGGGTACGGGGACAGAAGGCGGCGTGGTGCCCGACCGGCCCGACAAGCGCGACAGGTTCTATCGACCCGGCCTGACGCCGGTCCCGCAGCGCCTGATTCCCAGCCCCGGTGCCATCGGCGACCAAGGGGCCGAGGGCAGTTGCGCTGCCTTCGCCCTGGCCGCGGCGATCGAGATCCAGCTTGCCCGGCGCAGGGGGTATCGCCCGCCGCCGCAGGGTCTGACGGCCAGCGTGCGGATGCTTGACCGGATGGCGCGGCGGCACGACGAATGGCTGGACGACACGCCCGACGGCACCAGCCTGCGCGCCGTCATCAAGGGGTTCCACCATAACGGCGTCTGCCCGGAATCCCTATGCGCCTATGTCCCGCAACGGTCCGCGTTCTTCCTGACCCGGACCATTGCCAAGGCCGCGCGGCGGATCACGCTGGGTGCCTATCTTCGGGTCCGGCTGACGGTCGACGACATGCGGATGGCGATTGCCGATGCCGGGGCGGTGATCGTTACCGCCGACATTCATGACGGTTGGGGAAATCTGGATCGCCGCGGCCGGATCCCCTTCGACATGGCGAACCCGCCGCAGCCGCGCGGCAGGCACGCCTTCGTCGTGACCGGCTATGACAGGAACGGGTTCATCCTCCAGAACGCGCGCGGCACCGGCTGGGGCGGCTATTTTCATCGTCCCGGCCATGCGTTGTGGCGTTTCGCCGACTGGGCCGAGAACGGCCGGGACGCCTGGGTCATCCGCCTGGCCCCCCAGGACGACAGGGCCTTCGCCCTGACGGCGAGGGCCGAGGCGACGGCGGCCCCGCCCCGCAGGCAGGGGCTTCTGGGCCATGCCCTTCATGCCGAACGCTTCGGCCTGGTCGAGGACGGCACCCTGGGCCTGGGCGCGCAGGGCGTTGCAGAGACGGCGGCCTATCTGGACGATGACGCGGCGCGCGAACGCTATTCCCGGCTGATGCTGGTGTTTCACGAACCGCTGATGGATGGCGACCTGATCGCCCGGCTGGCGCTGCGGCTGACCCTGCGGCTGAAGGCGCAAGGCGTCTATCCGCTGCACATCGTCTATGGCCTGGACGAGATGCTGGCCTGCCGGTTGCGCCTGTCCCATGACATCGGCCGCGCGGTCGAACGCTATCTGCGCGAGGGCGCGTCCCGCGATGCGGCGCTGCAACGCCAGCTTGGCCCGGTCATCCGCACCCAGGTGGACCATTTCGCCCAAGGGGCGCGGGCCGCCGCAGCGCCGCTGCTGGCCGACGCCTTGGCGCCGCTGTCGCTGTGCGCGATGCCGGGCAGGCAGGTCGATGTCCTGTCGGTGGGCCTGGGCGGTGTGGTCGCGCAAGAGGTCCTGCCGACCTTGCCAAGCCCGCGCCCGCCGCATCTGGCCATCGGCTGCCCGGTCGAGATCAAGGCCACGCGGCACTGGCGCCTGGGCAAGACGATGGACGAGGCCGATCTGCCGGGCTGGCTGGGCAGTTGGGGCGACATGGTGGCCGGGGCCTTCGGCCGCAGCATCCGCAGCCCAAGGGGCGCAGAGGCCGCGAATGCCCAGGATCTGCTGTCGGCGCCGGAGTTCGTCACCGACCTGCTGAAGCAACTTCCTCACGGCGGCGCGGTGCGCCCCTCTAGAACGCGGCCTTGGTGGACTGGAACCAGTCCGCGTCGCTGACCGGAGCGGCGTTCTGACGCCAGGGCAGGGGCTGCCTGCGATCCTGTGGCAGGGGCTGGATGCCGCGCTTGGCGTCCAGCTCGGACGCCAGCAGGTCGGTCGCCAGCGCCATCAAGGCATAGCGCCGCTCGGGCGTGCCGGCCTCGGCGATCAGGGTCAGCGCGTTCACCATGCCCCCTTCGGGCAGCGCCATGTCGCCCAGGATCGCCTGGGCGCGCGGATCCGAAGTCGCACCGGCCGCCCGGACAGGGCCTGCTGCGCCCGGAACCGGCGGCACCGCGACATAAGCGCCCGTCACCCGCAGCGCCGCCGCCAGCAGTTGCGGGTTGCGCATTCCCAGTTCCGCCGCCAGTTCTCGCATCAGTCCGGGCGCGCCGTAAAGCGCCGACAGGCCGATGCGGTCGACGATGCCTTCGGCCTCGGCCACCAGGGAGGCGGGGTCGGGACCGTCGGGGGGCGTGGCGTTGCGGTGCAGCCGCAGCAGGCTGGCGATGGATCGCAGGCGGGCCAGGTCGTTATGGGTCAGGGTGGCGACGCGATAGGCCTCGGACGCGGCGTGGCGGATGGCCTGGCGGTCCTGCGCGGGGGCCTGGGTCGTGACGATCGGGGCACCGCCTGCCGCCTTGCCCGCCCCGTCGCGGCCTGCCCTGACCCGGAACCACATTGCCCCGGCCAGGGCAACGGCGGCGGCCAGCAGAAGCCAGGGCAGCCGGTTTTCCTGCCGCGCCTCGGTGGGGGACGCCGCGTCGGCCTGCGCTTCCTCGGGCCAGTCGGTCGCCATGTCGGCCGTGGGCGGGATCGGCTGGCGGCGCATCGTCGAGGGCGGAACGACCGCGTCTCCGGGCGGCATCGGCGGGTTCGAGGATATCGTTGGCGGAGCGCCGATGGCATCCGGCGGCACGGACACGCTGTCAGAGCGGATCGCCAGAAAGGCGGCCCCCAGCAGCGCCAGAACCACAGCCAGCAACAGCAGCCCAAGCGACCCCGCGCCACGGCGCCGCACCGCGACCCTGGACGGGGCGACAGGTGGGGCGGGCATGGGCCGCGCGGCGTCGGAAGCGTCCCGAACCCCCTCGCGGGCCAGGCTTTCCAGCAGGCGCAGGTTGACGACCAGCAGCCGGTCGCCCGCCGCCTCGGCGCTGGCCAGCCCCTCGGCGATGACATGCAGCGCGGTCCGCGGCTGGCCCAGCATGGTCAGCGCCTCGGCCTCGGTCAGATACAGGGGTGATCCGGGCAGGCGGACGGCGCGTTGGTTCAGGACCGACAGCGCCTGTTCGGGCAGGTCGTCGCGCATCAGGTTGCGGGCGGTCTGTTCGGCGCTTTGTTCCCATTGCCGCTGATCGGCGGCGTCCTGCAAGTCGGGGCGCAGATCCAGGTGCAGGCGGTTGGCCAGCCACACCTGGGCGCGCGGCGGCAATTCGTCCAGCGACCGCACCAGAAAGGGCTGCACCCCCTCTTCCCAGCGGGCGTCCAGGTCGGCGGGATCGGCGTCGCGGGCCAGAAGGTGATACAGTTCCTCGGCCCGCGCGACGGGTCCGTCCTGGCCGCGGTAATATGCGATGGCCGCGTTGTCCACCCGCGCCGCCAGTTCCGGCTGGTCGGCGCGCAGGTCGGCCAGGATCACCCGGCGCACGTCCTCGCGATAGCGCAGGGCGCCGGTGCCGGGTTCGGCCTCGGCCAGGGCGACCTCGGACGCGAACAGGTCGAACAGACGCTCGGCCTCGGCATCGTCGGGGATGGGGACGCCGCAGGGTCCGGCCAGGACGTGGCGCAGCACGCCGGGCGTGACGCGGCGCAGGACCAGGCCCGGATAGGCCAGCCGGCGGACCTGCGGGTCGCGGATATGGCCCAGCACGCGGCCGTAAAGCTGGGCCTGGACCTTTTCGGTCCTGATCTGGCCGATCAGCCGCGCCAGGTCGGCGTCGCGGCGGAAGATGTCCGGCCCCTCGGCAGCCAGGATCCTGCCCGCCAGATGGGTGGCCAGCGGGTTGCCCCGCGCCACCGCGAAGATCTGGTCGGCCAGGTCGTCGGGCAGGCGGCCAAGCCCCGCCACCTTTTCCAGCACCGCCCGCGCCGCCACCGGATCCAGCGCGCCCAGCGTCAGGGTGCGGCGCGGGGCCTGCGCCTCGTCCACGCGCCCGGCGATGATCACGCTGAGACGCGGGTTCCCGGCGCGCAGGCTTTCGACCAGTTGCAGCAGCCGGTTGACGGCGCTTGGTCCGGTGGTCTGGGCTTCCTCGAACGTGTCGATGACCAGCAGGACGGGTTGCTGGCCGGGGATCAGGGCCACGATGTCGCGGGCGATCTGGCTGACAGCGGTCCATTCCACCGCCCCGCCCGACAGGGATTCAAGCGCATCCACAGACCGGCTGCGCCGTTGCAGCGAGACGATATAGTCGCGCATCTCGTCCAGGCGGGGGTTCAGGTCGGGATGCTGGATGCGCAACTGCCGCCCGGCTTCTTGCAGCAGGGTGAAGGGATCGTCGATGACCAGTTGCGGATCGTCCAGGTTCAGGACCACCACGGTGGGCGGATGGGGGCTTTTTTCCACCGCGTCCAGGATGAACTTGGCCAGAACCGTGGATTTTCCGACCCCGCCCGGCCCTTGCAGCATCAGCACCGACCCTTCCGGGGCCAGGTTCAGATGCGCGGCGATTTCGGCCAGCACGTCGTCGCGCCCCGCGAAATGTTCGCCCACCAGGCGGCGCAGGGGCGCCAGCAGCCGGGCGCGCGACAGCCGGTCCTCGATCTCGCGGGCAGGCGGCAGCCCGTCCAGGATGCCCTCGACCCAGCCCGCCGCCTCGCCCAAGGCGGCCAGCCCGACCGGATCGTTCGAACCCAGCAGCCTGCGCACGGCCGCGGGATCGTCCTGCAACAGCGCCTGGAAGGCGGCCTGCGTGGGATGGTCGGGGGGCGGGTTCAGCAAAAGCTGGGCCGCCATCGCCCGGCGCGTGCCCAGCCGGGCAAGCGCCTGCCTGCGCGCGGCGTGGCGCAGACGCCTGGCGTGGCGGGCCGCGCGGCTGGGGGCGGAGGCGTCCAGCAGATCCACCATCGCGGGCGACATGGGCGACAGCGTGCCCGAGGCCGACCGCAGGGTCAGCGGTTCGAAATGCGTCAGCACCGCCGCCGCCGCGATCCAAGGCAGCGCCGCGTCGTCGGCGGCGGGTGCGGCGCTGCCGAAGGCCGTTTCCGACAGGGCCTGGCGCAGGTCCATTACAGACCGGCCTTGGCGTCAAGCGCCGCCTGGGCGATCCGTTGAATCCGCGTGGTCAGCGTCATGGCCCGCGCGATGGGGTCGGCCACCGTGTCCCACCCCTCATAGCACAGGCTGAGGATTTCGTCGGTCGAGGACATGCCGCTGGGCATGGCGAACTGCCGGACAAGCTCGTCCAGGTAGTCCTTGACATGCGGCCGGTCGAAGGACTGCACGGCCTGTTCGAACACCCGTCCCGGCGGAGGCCCGGAGATGGGCCGGTCCCAGGCCAGCAGGAACAGCCGGATCCGGCTGGGCTGGCCGTTGCCGACGACCTGGGCCAGGCCATACATCAGCATCCGCAGGCTGTCGTCGATCCTGGGGCTGTCGAAGCCGTCGAAGACCAGCCACCAGTCCTCTTTCAGGTCGCTTGCGGCGATGGCGAACCACCGCACCAGGCGCGTGACCGCCGTGGAATCCTGCGGCCCGTCGGCCAGGGTGGGGGGCGCGCCCAGCTTCATCTGGTCGGCCAGATCCGCGATCACGTCTTGGGCGGTTGTGGTGGCCTCGAACGGCAGGGGCAGGTTGATGCGGGCGTTCACGCTGCGCGCCACATGGGCGATCAGGTACTGGCTGTAGGTCTTGCCGCTGGTCGGCGCGCCGGTGACGTGCAGCACCTTGGGGCCGTGCGGCTGGGTCATCGTCAGCAGCGCGTGGCGCAGGGGGTGCTGGTTCACGAAGGGCGCGCCATCCAGCAGCAACTCCAGATGCGCGGGCACGTTCGTCGGCGCGCGAGAGGCCCCGAAACCGTCGATCAGCGCGATCAGGTCGGGATTGATCCGGTCGGCGGCCCGCAGCCCGTCCAGAAGCTGCCCGATCCAGCCTTCGGCATTCGCCGCCGTGACAAGCTGGAAATAATCGTCCTCCAGCGTTCCGCCCCGGCTGGCGATCCGGGAAAGCGCGGTGTTCATCGGCGGCTGCGCAAGGATGATGTCCAGCCGGCCGGGGGTCGGAAACGCGTCCAGCAGGCGCCTGAACAGCAGATTGGCCTCGGCATTGTTCAGCTTCATGGCGGCGCCTGCGTCCAGAAGGGATCGACCTTGCCGTCCAGCCAGCGGACGATCCGGTCCATCGGGATCGCCTGGTTGAACGCGGCGGTGCGGAAATAGTTGGGATCGCCCGCATGGTGCAGGCCGATCAGATCCAGCTTGCGGTTGAAGACCGGGGAACCTGACGATCCCGGCTCGGTCGCGACATCGTGGCGCCACCGCAGCCCGGCCCCGTGCAGTGCGGTCAGCCGCCCGACGCCCAGCTTCAGCGGCGCGCCCTCGGGATGTTGCAGGATGAACAGGTCGTCGCTTTCGCCCGCGTGCAGCGCGGGGTCGATGCCGATCCAGCCGCGCGGCGGATTGTCCGGCCCCTCCTCGCCGCCGCGGGGCAGGGCGCCCAAGGGCCGGGACAGGCGGATCAGCGCGAAATCCAGGTTGTCGGCGGCGGGGATGTCGTCCTCGGCCAGGCTTTCGTCGGCAGGGTCGGGCGGGCGTTCCTGGACCAGCCAGTCCTGTGCCATGGGGACCGCCACCCCCTCGCGCACCCGGACGCCGCCCGCATCGACCAGGTAATCGAACCGGCAGATCATCCCGGCATCCGCCGCCAGCCCGTCGACGACATGCTGGTTGGTCATCACCAGGTCCGCCCCGACCAGAAAGCCCGTGCCAAGCGCGCGCGGAGGCGACCCGGCAAGCTCGATCCGGCAGGTCTGGCCTTCCAAGGCGGACAGGCGGGCCAGGAAGGTGGCGATGTCGCTGAAATCGCTGTTGTCGCGCACCACGCGTTCCAGCCGGATCCGGGGCTTTTCCGCGATGGCCTGCTGCGCGGCATCGGCGACGGCGATGCGCGCGCCGCTGGTCAGCCCGTCCTCCAGCATCAGATCCGCAAGGGCGGCGTTTCCCGGCACCGCCTCGTGCGCGGCGCGGGCCAGGGCTTCCAGCCAGCCCTCGGCCTGGACCTGGACGACGATGTTCCAGTATTCCACGTCCAGCGCGCTTTGCGGCGTCAGCGTGTCATAGAGGACGTTGAACCGCTGGCCCAGGAACATGGCGAATTTCGCGCGGAGCGGGAATGCCGCCAGCAATGCCGTGCTGAGCTTGGCTTTGTTCACCGTGAACCGCTTCCATCACAGGCAGCCCGCGCGGCTGCATCGGACTGAAATCTTACCGCGAATCGGCTTTTGTGTCATCCTTTCCGCAAAAGTTGTGGGGTGGTGAGATGCGGTCCCGATTGCACCTGGCACTGGCCGTCGCGACAGGGCTGGCGGCCGCGCCCCTGGCCGCGCAACCTGTGGGGCAAGCAACCGCGTCGAATCCCGCCCCCGCGATCCAGCGCCTGGCGGAAGGCACGCTGCCCATCGTCCCCTGCCCAGGGGCTGCGAACCAGGGCTGCGTCGAAATCCTGTTCGACGGCGATGTTCCGCCCGCCGCCTGCTGGACCCTGCCGCCCTTCGGCGATGCCGCCGTGACGATCGAGACCGCGCAGGCAGGCGAGATCGCGGGCAGCACCACCCGGCGCATGACGATCCTGTTCCAGCCGCTGGATCAGGTGCCCCCCGCCACCCCCGCGACGCTGCGCTTCGGTTTTCCCCGCCCCGGCGCAAGGCTGTCCTGCGACCAGACGGTGGTGGTTCAGCGTCCCGCCAGCGTCCTGGCCCTGCCTGCGGACCTGGACCTGGGCGTCCTGCGTCTTGGGCCGCTGGGCGGGGTCCGGGGTGCCGGCCGCGTGCAGGCGGTCTTCGCCGCCCCCGGCCAGCCCGCCATCGGGCCGCTGAGGATCTCGTCCCAGGCGGACCTCCATGGCACCGACCGCCGGGGCAGCCCGGTTCCCGTCCGGCTGGATCTGCCCGCAGGCGCAGCCGTCACGGCGGGCAGCTTTGCCGAACTGACCGTGGCGCCCCGCCAGGCAGGCGCGTTTCCGGCGCTTGGTCCGCTGTCGGGACAGGTCTGGATCACGGCGCCGCAACTGGTGCAGCCCTTTGCGCTGACGATCAGGGCCACCGGCCAGATCGGCTGGCTGGCGATCTGTGCGATGCTGGTCCTGGGCATCCTGCTGGGCTGGGCGGTCCGCCACCAGATCCTGCCGCGCCAGCTGCTGGCCCGCGCCCGGCTGGAAGCGGGCGAGGCGTTTGTCGCGGCCAAGGCGCTGCGCGCCCGGCAGCGCGATACGGTCGTGGCGCGCGAGCTGAACAAGGTGATCGCCGGTCAGGAACAGCAGGTCCGGTCGGCCAGGGACCAGGATGCCGTCGCGAAGGCCGTCAAGGACATGACCGACGCCCTGGATGCCCGGTTGAAGGACGCGGATGCCCGGCGCCAGGCGCTGGCCGGGACCATCGCGCCGTCACTGGCCGCGCTACGGGGCCTGCCTGCGGTGTCGGAACTGCCCGCGCAGCCGCTGGACCACTGGGCCGAGGCGCTGGAAACCGCTCAAGGGATGATCGAGGCGGGCGAAATCGACCGTCCCCGGCGCCTGATCGAAACGCAGGCCGCCCAGGCCGAACGGGCCGCACTGACGGCGCTGTCGGATTTCGCGGCGGATGCCGGGGCGGCGATCCGGGATCTGGACCGCTGGTCGCGGGACGCGGCGATCCAGGCCTTTGCCCCGCTGCAAGCGGTGCGGGCAGGGTTCCTGCCCCCCGGCGACGCCACCCCGGCCGCGACGCTGACCGCGCTGCGCGACGCTCATGACGCCTTGCGCCGTGCCGCCGCCGCCGCGCACCCGGCCATTGCCCGGCACCTGCGCGCCTTGGCGGCGGGGGCCGCGAACAGCGGTTTTCCCGACCCTTCGGCCCGGACCGAGGAGATCCTGCGCGACCTGGACGGCACGCCCGTCGCCGCGCTGACCCGGTTGGCCGGGCTGGTCCAAGACTATCAGCGCCACGCCCGGACTGCCAAGCTGGCCTCGTTCGAGGATCTGGCCGATGTCAAACCCTCGGGCGTCGAAGCCGGGACCGATTCCGTCCCCCCGCTGGAACGCCGGATCGAGCCGCCCGAACCGCCCGTCCCGACGATAGAGACCGATCCCCGCCTGCCCGTGGCCGGTCAGGAGTTGCGGATCGGACTGGCCGACCTGCCAGCGGGTCACGTCGCCCGCATCTGGACGCCTTATGGATCGGCGCGCATCGGCGGCCGGGACGATCCGCCGCTGACCTTCCGCCCGCCGCATCCCGGCCTGCTTCCCGTCCAGATCGTCCTGGCCGACGCGCGGGGCCATGTCCTGTCGCGCCACTCCACCACGCTGACGGTCCAGCCCGCCCCGGATCGCGACATTCCGGTCTTTCAGACCGAAAAGGACCGGGCCGACCGGTTGGCCACCGCTGCGGCGGCGGTCCTGGCGCTGCTGTCCGGGGCGGCGGTCTTTTCCGTGGTGCCGCTGACAAGCTGGTGGGCGCTGCTGGCCCCGTTCCTGTGGGGGTTCTTCGTGAACCTGAACCTGCCCGACGCGATCCAGGGCCTGCAATCGCGCCGCGACGCCGTGTTCAAGACGTTGAACATCGGCTGATTGTCGGTCCCTGGACATCCGGTGGATCAGGGTGGCGATCTTAACCGGATTACAGCCCGGCGCCTGCCAGGGTGCTGGCGATCACCGGGGCCAGCTTGGCGGCCCATTCCGTCTGGCCCGCCTCGTCCGCGATCAGGTCGTTGCGCAGTTCGATCAGCACGTTCGGGCGGCCGCGGCGCAAAGCGTGGCGGTCGATCGAATCGCCTTCGAGATGGCCGTCATAGGGCTGGTTCTCGCCTGTGATCCATCCCGCTTCGCGGCAGGCCTGCACCATCGGCGGGCCAAGCCGGACATCCTGGTAGGAATAAAGGATCCCCACCTGCCAGGGCCGCATCGGACGGCCGCGCAGTTGCGGGGTAAAGCTGTGGATCGCGCAGATGCAGCGGTCGGGATGGCTGTCCGCCAGCCGCGCCAGCGCGGCGTGATAGGGACGGTGCAGCCGGTCCAGCCGCCGTTCGCGTTCTGCCGCGTCGGCGTTCTTGTTGGCCGGGATCACCGTGCCGTCATACAGGCGCATCAGCAGCGTCGGGTCGTCCTCGCCCCGGTTGGGGTCGATCACCAGCCGCGAGAAGTCCGAGAAGATCGCCGGCGCGTCCATCAGCGCCGCCAGCCGCGACGCCAGCCCCGCCGCGCCCACGTCATAGGCGATGTGGCGCGTCATGTCCGCCGCATCGATCCCCAGGTCGCCGCCGTTCACCCAGTCCGGGACGCGGTTCGTGGCATGGTCGCAGGTGATCAGCCAGCGGGACGGGCGGTCCTCTCCCTCGGTCCAGAAGGCGCGGTCTGTCATCGGTCGGTCATCCTTCATGTCGCAGGATGTCTATGCGATGGTGGCGGCGGACGCCAGTTGCAGCCGCAGGCGATCTGGACCATAGTTAGCGCAAACGGAAGAGGGCCGCAGGATGAGAAGACATCGCAACGTGAAGATCGTGGCAACCTTGGGGCCCGCGTCCAGCACCAAGGACATGATCCGCGCGCTGTTCGATACCGGCGCGGACGTGTTCCGCCTGAACATGAGCCACGGCAGCCACGACGATCACCGCGCCCGCTATGACGCGATCCGCGCGGTCGAGGCGGAAACCGGCCGTCCCATCGCCGTCCTGGCCGATCTTCAGGGGCCGAAGCTGCGCGTGGGCCAGTTCACCGCAGGCGCCTGCGACCTGGAAGAGGGCAACCGCTTCCGCTTCGATCTGGACACGGCGCCGGGGGATTCGCACCGGGTGCAACTGCCCCATCCCGAGATTTTCGCGGCCCTGGTGCCCGGCAGCAACCTGCTGGTCAATGACGGCAAGATCCGTCTGCGGGTCGATGAATGCGGTCCCGATTTCGCCGATTGCACGGTGACGGTCGGCGGCACGATCAGCGACCGCAAGGGGGTGAACGTGCCCGACGTGGTGCTGCCGCTGGCGGCGCTGTCGGACAAGGACCGCGCCGACCTGGAATTCGCCTGCGAACTGGGCGTGGACTGGCTTGCCCTGTCCTTCGTGCAGCGCGCCGCCGATGTCGATGAGGCGCGGGCGCTTGCCAGGGGCCGCGCCGCGATCTTGTCCAAGATCGAGAAACCGGCGGCCGTGGATGCCTTCGAGGAGATCCTGGCCGCGTCCGACGGGATCATGGTGGCGCGGGGCGATCTGGGGGTGGAACTGCCGATCCATTCCGTGCCGCCGATCCAGAAGCGCCTGGTCCGCAGGTGCCGGTCCGCCGCCAAGCCGGTGATCGTCGCCACCCAGATGCTGGAATCCATGATCGAAAGCCCGATGCCCACGCGGGCCGAGGTTAGCGACGTGGCCAACGCCATCTATGAAGGCGCCGACGCGGTGATGCTGTCGGCCGAAAGCGCCGCCGGTGCCTATCCCATCGAGGCGGTGCGCACGATGGACAGCGTCGCCCGCTCGGTCGAGGCCGACAGCAACTATCGCGCCATCATCGAGGCGTCGCGCCAGAACAAGCTGCACAGCGTGGCCGATGCCATCGTCACCGCCGCCCGAGAGATCGCCGAGACGACCGACATCGCCGCGATCTGCGCCTTCAGCCAGTCGGGCAAGACCGTCAGCCTGGTGGCGCGCGAACGCCCCCGCGTGCCGATCATCGCGCTGACCCATCTGGAATCGGTCCTGCGCCGCATGTGCCTGACCTGGGGGACGCATTGCGTCATCACTCCGCAACTGTCCCGCTTCAAGGAGGCGGTGGTCAACGCGACGCGCGCGGCGCGGGAATTCAACTTCGCCGACGAAACCCGGCAGGTCGTCGTGATCGCGGGCGTGCCCTTCAACGTGCCGGGCAGCACCAACATCGTGCGGATCGCGCCCTGCGACGAACGCTTGATCTTCGCGTCGGATCCAGAATAAGCGCAGGTCGGACGGACCATCACGAGGGGTTTCCATGTCTGATCTTCTGTTGCTGGGCGGCATCGCGCTGTGCCTGCTTTCGGTCGTCGTTGCCGTCGTGCAACTGCTGCGGACCCAGGCCCCGCGCGCGGGCGCGATCCTGCTGGTGCTGGGCATCGCGGCGATCCTTGCCGGGGCCTATCTGGCGCCCGAACCGTTCAGCCTGGACCGGATTTCCCAGGCCTGGGCGCGTCTGGCGGGCGGTGTGACGACAACACCCTGAGGCCCTTGCCAAATCCGAACGGCGCGCTTATACGGCGCGCTTCCTGCCCGTGCGTCCGGCCACCATGGCATTGCCGAGTCGCACGTTCACTTCGATCAAGGAGACGAAAATGCCGAAGATGAAGACCAAGTCGGCCGCCAAGAAGCGGTTCTCGTTCACGGCCACGGGAAAGGTGAAATCCGCCCAGGCCGGCAAGCGCCACGGCATGATCAAGCGCACGATCAAGTTCATTCGCGACGCGCGCGGCACCACCGTCCTGTCGGACGCGGATGCCAAGATCGTCAAGAAATACATGCCCTACAACCGCTGATCGCGAGGACTGAACAATGGCACGAGTTAAATCCGGCAAGGTCACGCACGCCCGCCACAAGAAGGTTCTGGACGCGGCCAAGGGCTATTACGGCGCCCGGTCGCGCAACTTCCGCACCGCCACCCAGGCCGTGGACAAGGCGAACCAGTACGCCACCCGCGACCGCAAGACCCGCAAGCGCAACTTCCGCGCGCTGTGGATCCAGCGGATCAACGCCGCCGTCCGCCTGGTGGATGCCGAGATGACCTATTCGCGCTTCATCAACCTGCTGGCGAAAGCCGGGATCGAGGTGGACCGCAAGGTTCTGGCCGACCTGGCCGTGAACGAACCCGATGCGTTCGGTGCGATCGTGGAAAAGGCCAAGGCAGCCGCCTGAACGGCGCCTCTGACCGCTTGCAAAGGCCCGCCGTCTGGCGGGCCTTCTGCTTTTTATCCGGGCAAGCCGATGATTTATCGTCCAAAAAACGATCATTTTGAGATTGTTCAAGTTTTTATGATTAGAGATCGAACCCAAATCCGCTTAGCGTGTTACGAAAGAAGCCGCGAACGGCGGGGTCCACAGTGAAGGGTTGTCCATGAAGTTTCGGAAACATCGCATTGCTGCAATTGCTGCGGCCTTTGTCATGGCTGCGGGCGCATCCCAGGCTGCGACCTATACCGCCAGCAATGTCGTGGCCGAGGGAACGTCTTACGGCACCTGCGCGACATATTCCCTGGCCGCCTGCGATGCGAACCAGCGGCGCGTGGTCGAAAACGCCTTGGGCGAGACGGATGGGCGGTTCTATTCCCTCGGGCTGGGCGGTCGTCTGACATTGGGTTTCGGAGCCGCCATGTTTGGACCGGGCGCCCTTCTGACGCTTGAAGAGGTGACGTTCGGCGGCCCGCAGGCTGGTGGCCATCGCGAGGCCGTGGACGTGTATTCCGTTTTGGGCGGTGTCGCGACCTTCGTGCAGACGGTCTATAACACTGCGGCGGTCACATCCCTGCGGATCGCGAACAGCTTCGACCATATCCAGCTTGTCGACGCCACCCTGCGCGAATACGCGGGCACCCGCAGCTATGACGGGTTCGACGTGGATTCCGTCAAGGTGACGATTGCCCCTGTTCCGGTTCCTGCCGCCGGCGCGCTGATGCTGGCCGGTCTTGGTGGCCTGGCGATGCTGCGGCGGCGCAGGGCCGCCGTCTGACATGGCGGCGCCGCGCGGCCCATCGGCGGCCGCGCGATCCGACCTCATGCCAGCTGATGCGTCGCTTGCATCGGGGGCAGGGGTCTTGCCCTCGCGCTGTCCTGCAAGGGTGGCGCTGGCCCGGGAACCGCTGGGCATCGTCGGCACCGCCGTGACCGCCCGACGCAACCTGCTGGAACTGATCCCGGAAATCGCGACTCGTCAGCCCATCGTGTCGGGCAGAACCGGGGTGCGGTTTCATATGGTCATGGATCCGGCGACACTGCGCCACATCCTCAAGGATCGGGTCGAGGATTATCCGAAATCCAACGTCACCAAGCTGATCTTGGAACCAGCCATCGGCGACAGCCTGTTCGTAGCCGAGGGCGCCCAGTGGCGGTGGCAGCGCCGCGCCGTCGCGCCCGCCTTCGCGCTGCGCCATGTCCAGGCGCTTGGTCCGATCATGACCGCCGCCGCCGAGGCATCCTGCCGTCGCCTGTCCGCCGCGCGCGGGCCGGTCGATCTGTTCGAGGAAACGGTGGCCGCGACCTTCGAGGTCATTTCGGATGTCACGCTGTCGGGAGACCGGGCCTTTGACCGCGACGCCGTGCATCACGCCATCGACGGCTATATCGCGCAGACCGCCAAGGTCTCGTTGTTGGACGTGGTGGGCCTGCCGGGCTGGATCCCGCGTCCGGGGCGGATCTTCTCTCGCCCCGGCCTGAACCGGATGAAAGACATCGCGGATCAGGCCATCAACGCCCGCGCGGCGGCCCCCCGCACCGAAGGCGCGCCGGATCTGCTGGATCTGCTGCTGGATGCCGCCGACCCCGAAACGGGTCGGGCCATGACCCGCGACGAGTTGCGCGACAACCTGCTGACCTTCATCGTCGCCGGGCACGAGACGACCGCCCTGACCCTGGCCTGGGCGCTGTATCTGTGTGCCTTCGACCCCGCCGTTCAGGACCGCGCCGCGGCCGACGCCCAGGCCGCCTTGGGGGACCGCGCCGCGACCGCTGCCGACCTGGACGCGCTGCCCCTGATCCAGCGGATCGTGAACGAGGCGTTGCGCCTCTATCCCCCTGCCGCGTTCCTGTCGCGCACGGCGCGGGCCGAGGACCGGCTGTGCGGCCGGCAGGTTCTGCCCGGCGATACGGTGATGCTGCCGATCTATGCGCTGCACCGCCACCATCTGCTGTGGGACCGCCCCGACGCCTTCGATCCGGACCGTTTCCTGACGACGCCCGACCGCTATGCCTTTCTGCCCTTCGGCACGGGGCCGCGCATCTGCATCGGCGCGGGCTTCGCCCTGCAAGAGGCGGTGGTGATCCTGGCGACGCTGCTGGCGCGGTTCCGATTCACAGCCATTCCGGGCCGCGATCCGCAACCCCGGATGATCCTGACGCTGCGGCCTCATGGCGGGGTCTGGCTGAACGTCACGCCGCGCTGAAGGCTTCCCCCTTGGCCCCACAAATGCTAACGCCATGCCCGACAAGGACGAGGCATGACGATGGACGACCTGAACCCGCTCCGCCAGCAATGGCTTGACCGCATCAACGGCGCCGCCGATCCGGCCGCCATCGAGGAGGTGCGCCTTGCCGCCCTGGGCAAGAAGGGCGAGATCAGCCTGAAGATGCGCGAGTTGGGCCGCATGACGCCCGAGGAACGCCAGACCACCGGCCGCGCCCTGAACGAGTTGCGCGACGAACTGGACGCCGCCCTGCGCGCCCGCAAGCTGTCGCTGGAGGATGCGGCGCTTGAGGCCCGTCTGGCGGGCGAGTGGCTGGACGTGACGCTGCCTGGGCGCCCGCGTCCGCAGGGAACCATCCATCCCATCAGCCAGGTGACCGAGGAAGTGACGGCGATTTTCGCCGACATGGGATTTGCGGTGGCCGAAGGCCCGCAGGTCGAATCCGACTGGTACAATTTCGACGCGCTGAACATCGCGCCCGAACACCCCGCGCGCCAGGAACACGACACCTTCTTCATGCACCGCGCGCCGGGCGACAACCGGCCTCCGCATGTCCTGCGCACCCATACCAGCCCGGTCCAGATCCGCGCCATGCAGGATCACGGCGCGCCGATCCGCGTGATCTGCCCCGGCCGCGTCTATCGCATGGACATGGACCAGACCCATACCCCCATGTTCCACCAGGTCGAGGGCCTGGCCATCGACCGCGACATTTCCATGGCGCAACTGAAATGGACTCTGGAGGAATTCTGCCGCGCCTTCTTCGAGGTCGGCCAGGTCGAACTGCGCTTCCGCGCCAGCCATTTCCCTTTCACCGAACCCTCGGCCGAGGTCGACATCCGCTGCGACTGGTCCGGCGGGCAACTGAAGATCGGGGAGGGGGATTCCTGGCTGGAGATCCTCGGGTCGGGAATGGTCCATCCGAATGTGCTGCGCGCGGGCGGCATCGACCCCGACCAATGGCAGGGCTTCGCCTTTGGCATGGGCATCGACCGGATCGCCATGCTGAAATACGGCATCCCCGATCTGCGCGCCTTCTTCGAAAGCGACCTGCGCTGGCTGCGCCACTACGGCTTCGCCGCGGGGGATGTGCCGAGCATCAGCGGTGGGTTGAGCCGTTAGACTCTTCAGCGCCAGGGCGTTGTGTGGACCGCCCAGAACAGCATTCCCATCATCATGGCAGCGCAGCCCATGACGATGAGAAAGGGTGGACCGCTGATAAGGCTCATGGCCGCAAGCACCAGCCAAAGCGCGATGATCAGCAGCCGCCCTTGAAGCGAGTTGCGGGCAAGATGCCACAGCCATAGGGTCGCCCCGCAAATCAGCGGGACGCAGAGGACGACAAGCGCGATTTCGGCGCCGGGGCGGTCCATCTTACCGCCGCAGCGTCACCACGTTGCTGCCGCTCGTGATCTCCACCGCCGCGATCCGCGACAGTTGCACCGATGAAATCGCCATCGCCGCCGCGATCTCGTCCACGCCGGGGCGGGCGGGCAGGGCGGCGGCGCTGCCGGGGGCGGGCGGAACGCCCACCAGCCGCAGGCGCAGCACTCCGTCCGCGTCGGGGGCAAGCCGGTTACCCGGCTGCGGGCGCGCCGTCACAAGCGCGACCGAGGAATAGCCGCGCACTGGCGCGAAGCCGTTCACGACCAGCAGGCGGCCTTCGTTCAGCGGCTCCCACCGGGCGGCGGTGATCTGGGGAATAAGGGGACGGGTGTCCGAGATCTGGGCATAGCCGTCCTCGGGCTCCAGCGTCGGGGTCGGGGCGGATCCCCAGGACAGCGGGTTCCAGCGGCTGTCGCCCAGCCGTCCGCAGCCGACAAGGACCATCGTGGCGATCAACAACGGCGCGGTCAGTTTCCTCATGTCACCATCCCTTGGGCGTTTCGGCCCGTGTTAGGCGAAATCCGCGCGCGGATAAAGGCACTTTGACCTTGCCGTCCCGGCGCGTTAACCACAGGCCAAAAGGACCGCGCCATGGCAACCCAAGCCTTCGAAGACATTGCCGACACCTTCGACTTCCTGGACGACTGGGAGGAACGCTATCGCCATGTGATCGAGCTTGGCAAGGCGATGCCGCCCATGGACCCGGCCTTGCAGGTGCCGGCCACCAAGGTCGAGGGCTGCGCCAGCCAAGTCTGGATCATGCCGATGATCGAGAACGGCCGCTTCGATTTCCAGGGCGACAGCGACGCGATGATCGTGCGCGGGCTGATCGCGGTGCTGCACGCGCTGTATTCCGGCGTGCCGGTGGCCGAGGTCGGCAAGATCGACGCCCAGGCCGAACTGGCGCGGCTGGGCCTGGACGAGCACCTGTCGTCGCAACGCTCGAACGGGGTGCGGGCGATGGTGCAGCGGATCAGGCAGCTTTCCGACGCCGCAGCGTAATCCAGCCGCCGCCCAGCACGCGGGTGCTGTCGGGTTCGTAGAAGACGCAGGCCTGGCCGGGGCTGACGCCTTCCTCGGGGTCCAGCAGCTCGACCTCGGCGCGGGTGGCATCAATGGGACGCAGGATCGCCGGGCGCGGCGGCCGGGTGGAGCGAATGCGGACCATTACCGGAATTTCCCCGGCAAAGGGCTGATCGCCCAGCCAGTTGACCTCGCTGATCGGGACGATCGTGGTCGCAAGCGCTGATTTCGGGCCGACGACGACCCGGCGCGCGTCCGGGTCCAGCCGCACCACATACAGCGGATCGCCCAGGCCGCCGATCCCCAGTCCGCGCCTCTGGCCGATGGTGTAATGGATCACGCCCCGGTGCTGGCCCAGGACCGCGCCGTCCATGTCCACGATCTCGCCCGGTTCGGCGGCGTTGGGGCGCAGCTTTTCGATCACGGCGGCATAGTTGCCGTTCGGCACGAAGCAGATGTCTTGGCTGTCGGGCTTGTCCGCCACCGCCAGCCCGTATTCGGCGGCAAGCGCCCGCGTTTCCGCCTTGCTGGCCAGGTGGCCCAGGGGAAAGCGCAGAAAATCAAGCTGTTCCTGCGTGGTCGAGAACAGGAAATAGCTTTGATCGCGATTCGGGTCGGCCGCCATGTGCAATTCGGCCTTCGTGGCGCCATCCTTGCGCTGGATATAGTGGCCGGTCGCCATGCAATCGGCATCCAGGTCGCGCGCGGTTTCCAGCAGGTCGCGGAACTTCACCCGTTCGTTGCAGCGGATGCAGGGCACCGGGGTCGCGCCTGCCAGATAGGCGTCGGCGAATTCGTCGATCACCGATTCGCGGAACTTGTTTTCGTAATCGAGGACGTAATGCGGAAAGCCCATGCGTTCGGCCACGCGCCGGGCGTCATGGATATCCTGGCCCGCGCAGCAGGCGCCCTTCTTGGCAAGTGCCGCGCCGTGGTCGTAAAGCTGCAAGGTGACGCCGATCACGTCATAACCCTCGGATTTCAGCTTCGCGGCGACGACGGAACTGTCCACGCCCCCCGACATCGCCACCACCACGCGGGTCTGCGCGGGCGGCTTGGCAAAGCCCAGGCTGTTCAACGAAGGCGCGCGCGCCGTGGCGCGGTGATGAAGGGTCATGATAGGTCCAAGGATAAAATATTGCATCGAAATATAAGCAAATGCCGCCTATTCTCAAGCGGCCAGCCCCGGAAAAACCTGTCACGCTCAACCTGGCCTTAGGGGATTTGGGCCAAGGTTGCTTGGAACGCGACATAGGACAGGTGGGATGTTCTTGAAAAAAACCGACGCACCTCGCACCGTAATCCTGCCAGACGGCAGGATCCTGACCCTGGCCGACCTGCCGCCCGACAACACGCGATGGGTGGCCAGCCGCAAGGAAACCGTGGTCAACGCCGTGGTCCATGGCCTGATCACCAAGGATGAAGCCCTGCACCGCTATGGCCTGTCCGAAGAAGAATTCGACGGCTGGATCAAGGCGGTGCAGGATCACGGCCCGGCTGCCCTGAAAGTCACATCGATTCAAAGATTCCGGCAACCATAAGTTGCGCAAGATCAATCAACAGATCATGGTAACACCATATTAACCTTATGGGTCGATGGTTGAACCCAGCGAATACACGAATCGGGGCTTACATAGATGAGAATTTTGTTGGTTGAGGATGATCCCAGCACCGCTCGGGCCATCGAATTGATGCTGACCGCCGCCAGCTACAACGTGTTTCGGACGGACATGGGCGAGGAGGGGATCGATCTTGCCAAGCTCTACGACTATGACCTGATCCTGCTGGATCTGGACCTGCCCGACATGCACGGGATGGAGGTTCTGCGTCATCTGCGCCTGGCGCGCGTCGATACGCCGATCCTGATCCTGACCGGATCGGACGACACCGAAAGCAAGCTGCGGGGTTTCGGCTTCGGCGCCGACGACTATATGACCAAGCCCTTCAACCGCGAGGAATTGCAGGCCCGCATCCAGGCGATCATCCGCCGGTCCAAGGGCCACAGCCAGGCGATCATCAAGACCGGCGAGATCGTGGTGAACCTGGATGCCCGTTCGGTCCAGGTCAAGGGAAAGGCCGTCAACCTGACCGGCAAGGAATACCAGATCCTGGAACTGCTCAGCCTGCGCAAGGGCACGACCCTCACCAAGGAGATGTTCCTGAATCATCTTTACGGCGGCATGGACGAACCCGAGTTGAAGATCATCGACGTGTTCATCTGCAAGCTGCGGAAGAAGCTGTCCGAAGCCATCGGCGGCGACAGTCATATCGAGACCGTCTGGGGCAGGGGTTATGTCCTGCGCGAACCGACGCCCAATGCCGAACGACTGGCTGTCGGCGCCTGATCGGGCGGCTGCCGCGCAATCGGTGCGGCAGCCCCTGTAAAATCCTTCGCCGAACGTCGTATAGAACGGACAGACGGAAGGCGGAGGCAGCGATGACGGATGCAAGGCAGGATGACGGCGTGACGGCGCGGCCCGACCCGGCCGCGCTTGACGAACGGCGCGCGGGCGATGAAATCGCCGACCTGTCCGCCCGCATCGCCCAGGCCAACGAGGATTATCACCGCAAGGACGCTCCGGTCCTGTCGGACGCCGAATATGATGCGCTGAAGCAACGGCTGCTGGCGCTGGAACGCGCCTTCCCCCAGCTTGCCCATCCCGACAGCCCGACGCAGGCGGTCGGCGCCGCCCCGGCGGAAGGCTTTGGCAAGGTGACCCATGCCCAGCGGATGATGTCCCTGGAAAACGGCTTCAGCGACGCGGACGTGACGGATTTCGTCGCCCGTGTCCGCAGCTTTCTCGGCCTGCGCGACGGTGATCTGGCTTTCACCGCCGAACCCAAGATCGACGGGTTGTCGCTGTCGCTGCGATACGAGGACGGCGTACTGGTCCAGGCCGCGACACGCGGCGACGGCACCGTGGGCGAAAATGTCACCGCCAACGCCCGCACCATCGCCGACATTCCCCACCGCCTGACCGGCGCGCCCGCCATCCTGGAGGTGCGGGGCGAGGTCTATATGAGCCATGCCGACTTCGAACGGCTGAATGCCGCGGAAGGGGGTCGGGTGTTCGCCAACCCTCGCAATGCCGCCGCCGGATCGCTGCGCCAGATCGACCCGGCCGTGACCGCCTCTCGTCCGCTGCGGTTCTTCGCCTATGGCTGGGGGCAGGTCAGCGAACCGCTGGCCGATACGCAAAAGGGCGCGGTCGACCGGCTGGCCGCGCTGGGCTTTCAGACTAACCCGCTGACGCGGCTGTGCCACGACGCCGATCAGATGCTGGCGGTCTGGGCCGAGATCGAACAGCAGCGCGCGACGCTGGGCTATGACATCGACGGGGTGGTCTACAAGGTCAACGACCTGTCCTATCAGGCGCGGCTGGGATACCGCTCGACCACGCCGCGATGGGCGCTTGCCCACAAGTTCCCGGCGGAAACCGCCTGGACCCGGCTGGACCGGATCGAGATCCAGGTCGGCCGCACCGGCGCGCTGTCGCCGGTCGCCCGGTTGGAGCCGGTGACGGTGGGCGGCGTCGTCGTCTCGAACGCGACCCTGCACAACGAGGATTACATTGCCGGGCGCGACAGCAGCGGCGCCCTGATCCGCGACGGCCGCGACATCCGCGAAGGCGATTGGGTCAAGATCTATCGCGCCGGCGACGTGATCCCCAAGATCGCCGATGTCGATCTGTCGCGCAGGCCCGAAGGCAGCCAGCCCTATCGCTTCCCGGAAACCTGCCCTGAATGCGGATCCGATGCGATCCGGGAGCCCGGCGATTCGGTGCGCCGCTGCACGGGCGGCCTGATCTGTCCCGCCCAGGCTATCGAGAAGCTGAAGCATTTCGTCAGTCGGGGTGCCTTCGACATCGAGGGGCTGGGCGCCAAGCAGATCGAAATGTTCTTTTCCGACCCCCTGCTGCCGATCCGCGAACCGGCCGACATCTTCACCCTGGCCGAACGCGACGCCCGCACCATTGCCAAGCTGAAGAACCGCGACGGCTTCGGCGCCAGGTCCGCGGAGAAGCTGTTCGCCGCCATCGAGGACAAGCGCCGCATCCCCCTGGAACGCCTGATCTTCGCCTTGGGCATCCGTCATGTGGGCGAGGTCGCCGCAGGGATCCTCGCGCGGCATTTCGGCACCTGGGACGCGCTGATCGCCGCCGTCGATGCGGCCGCCAGCGAACCCGCCTTTGCCGCCGCCGACGACAAGGCCCGCCGCGCCGCTCTTACCGACAGTCCGAACTGGGCAGAGCTGACCTCCATCAACGGCATCGGCGCCGTGCTGGTCCAGTCGCTTGTCACCACGCTGACGCAGGATGCCGAGCGCGCCGGGATCGACCGCCTGATCGACCAGGTCGAGGTTCTTCCGGCCGCCGCGCGCCAAGTCCGGCAGACCGAGATCAGCGGCAAGACCCTGGTCTTCACCGGCACCCTGGAACGCATGACGCGCGCCGAAGCCAAGGCCAGGGCCGAGGCGATGGGCGCCAAGGTGGCCGGTTCGGTCAGCGCCAAGACCGATCTGCTGATCGCCGGACCGGGCGCCGGATCGAAGGCCGCAAAGGCCGCCGAACTGGGTGTCGCCGTCATCGACGAGGACGAATGGCTGCGCATCGCAGGCGGGACATGACACAGCCCAAGGGGCGGCCGCCCGCGCTTTTTCCGCTGTTCGCGGCCATCGACACCTTGCCCGGCATCGGGCCGAGAAGCCGCGACGCCTTGGCGCAGATGGGCATCGAACGGCCGCGCGACCTGATCCTGACCCTGCCCGCAAGCGGCGTCATCCGCCACCGCATCGACCGGATCGCCGACGCCCGCGCGCCCGAGATCGTGACCATTCCCGTCACCGTGGGCCGCCATCACCCGCCCGCCGCGAAGGGTCGCCCCTGGCGGGTCCATTGCGGCGACGGGGTGGACGACCTGACGCTGGTATTCTTTCATCCGCGCAAGGACTGGATCGAAAGCCAGCTTCCGACCGGCGCCCGCCGCATCGTCAGCGGCAAGGTCGAGCTGTTCGACGGCATGGCGCAGATGGTCCATCCCGACCATATCCAGCGCGAGGACGAGCCGCCCCTGCCGGAATTCGAGGCCGTCTACCCCTTGACCGAAGGCCTGACCCGCAAGGCCATGGCCAAGGCCGTCGCCGCCGCGCTGACGCGCCTGCCGTCCATGCGGGAATGGATCGACCCGCAGCTTGTCGCGCAGCGTGGCTGGCCTGATTTCGAGACCGCGCTGCGGCAGGCGCATGATCCGGGGACAATGCGCGACCTGTCGCCCGATTCCCCGGCGCGGACGCGGCTGGCTTATGACGAATTCCTGGCCCATCAGATGACGCTGGCCCTGGTGCGGCGCGAGAAGCGGCGGCTGAAGGGGCGCCCCAGCCGGGGCGACGGCCGTTTGCGCCGGGCGGTCCTGGACCATCTGCCCTGGCCGCCGACCGGCGCGCAGATGCGCGCGATCGCAGAGATCGCCGACGACATGGCGGGCGAGGGCCGGATGAACCGGCTGCTGCAAGGCGATGTCGGGTCGGGCAAGACCCTGGTCGCGATGCTGGCGGCCCTGGTCGCAGTCGAGGCCGGGGGCCAGGCGGTCCTGATGGCGCCCACCGAGATCTTGGCCCGCCAGCACGCCCGCGCCCTGGAGCCGCTGGCCCGCGCGGCGGGCGTGCGGCTGGCCGCGCTGACCGGCCGGGACAAGGGCGACTTGCGCGCGCAACTGCTGGAGGATCTGGCCCAGGGGCGCATCGATGTCCTGGTCGGCACCCATGCGGTGTTCCAGCGCGGTGTTGAATTCCACGATCTGCGCCTGGCTATCATCGACGAACAGCATCGCTTCGGCGTCGCCCAACGGCTGGAGCTTTCGGCCAAGGGGCAGGTGCCGCCCGACATGCTGATCATGACCGCGACACCGATCCCGCGATCCTTGGCGCTGACGCAGTATGGCGACCTGGATATCTCGATCCTGGATGAAAAGCCGCCGGGGCGTCAGCCGATCACGACGGTGATGATCGGCGATCAGCGCCTGGACGAGGTGACGGCCCGGCTGCGGCACGTGCTGGACCAGGGTGCGCGCGCCTATTGGGTCTGCCCGCTGGTCGAGGAAAGCGAGGTCAGCGACCTGACGGCGGCCGAGGCGCGGTTCCAGTCGCTGCGCGCGCAGTTCGGCGACATCGTGCGGCTGGTGCATGGCCAGATGCCGGCAGATCAGCGCGACGCCGCCATGGTCGATTTCGCCAGCGGCCGCGCGCGGCTTCTGGTCGCGACCACCGTGATCGAGGTTGGTGTGGACGTGCCAGAGGCCACGATCATGGTGATCGAGCGCGCGGAAAGTTTCGGGCTGGCCCAGTTGCACCAGTTGCGCGGGCGGGTTGGGCGGGGCACCGGCGCCTCGACCTGCGTGCTGATGTATCACCCGCCGCTGAACGAAACCGGCGCGCGACGCCTGACGACCCTGCGCGATACCGAGGACGGGTTCCGCATCGCCGAGGTCGACCTGGAGATGCGCGGGGCAGGCGATGTGATCGGCACCGCCCAGTCGGGCCTGCCCAGATTCCGCGTCGGCGACCTGGAACATCAGGCCGGGCTGATGGTCGTCGCGCGCCAGGATGCCCGCCATCTGCTGGACCGCGACCCGGCTCTGGAGAGCCCGCGTGGGCAGGCGATTCGAATGCTGATGTGGCTGATGAGCCAGGAGGAAGCGATCCGGCTTATTTCGGTGGGGTGAAGTTCTTAAAATGTTCTTTACGAATCGCCGCAAAAATGAGAACAAAAGAGCAACCGATAGGAGTTGCTCATGTCCCGTGAATTCTTCTGCGATCTTCTTGGCGTCACCGCCCTGACCGTGACGACCGTCATCGTGCTGTGGCTGCCCGCCATCCTGCAAGCCTGATCTCTGCCCCGCGTTGCCTTGACGGCGCCCGCCTGTGCGACCGTCACATCCCCAGCACGCGCAACTGCCGGTCCTGCAATGGGACCGGCTTTTTCATGCCTGGGCTTGGTCGATCGCCTCCAGAACCGCGTCCCAGGCCAGCAGGATCGAGGCATGGCGGTTCGGATAGTCGCGGGCGGGCAGCAGAGCTTCCAGGTCGGCGAAGGGCGCGGCCGGGGGGGCGCCAGCCGCTGTCAGCATCGCGCGTAGCGCGTCGCGTGTGGCGGCCAGTTCGGTTCTGCTGCGGCCGATGACCGCCTGTCCCAGGACCGAGGCCGAGGCCTGTCCCAGGGCGCAGGCGCGCACCTCTTGCCGGAAATCGGCGATCCTGTCGCCCTCCATCGCGACATAGGCCGTGACCGAGGATCCGCATTGCGGCGACCGGCGCATGGCCTTGCCGTCGAAGTCGGGCAGGGTGCCCAGATGCGGAATGGCCGTGGTCAGCGCCAGGATCCGGCGGGAATATAGCTGCATCAGGTCGCTGTCGGCCATCGGTCTTTCCCATGGGCTGCCTTGCGCCTAGATAGGAACGACCACCGCGAAAGGAAACCCGATGTTCGACCCGGCCAGCTTGAAATACGACGCGAACGGGCTGATTCCCGCCATCGCCCAGGACCACGACAGCGGCGAGATCCTGATGATGGCCTGGATGAACGCCGAAAGCGTGGCGCGGAGCCTGGAGACCGGCCGCGTCACCTATTGGTCGCGGTCGCGGCAGGCGTTCTGGGTCAAGGGCGAAAGCTCGGGCCATGTGCAGCAGTTGGTCGAGATGCGCGTGGATTGCGACCGTGACTGCCTGCTGGTGCTGGTTCGCCAGACCGGCCCGGCCTGCCATACCAACCGCCGAAGCTGCTTCTATACCGCCATCCGCGACGGGGCCGAGGTCGAGATCATGAGGCCGATGGCGGGATAGGGGGCGCTGCCCCCGTCGCCGTTCCGGCGACTCCCCCGGGATATTTGGCGTCCAAAGCAGGTCACAGGGCGAGCATCCGGCGGATGTCCTGCGGAGTAGCGCCACCTTCGCGGTAGCTGCGGATCGCGCGGGCATCGTCGCGTTTCGCCAGTCGCCTGCCTGCGTCGTCCCGGATCAGGCGATGATGGTGGTAACGCGGCGTCGGCAGGGTCAGCAGTTTCTGAAGAAGAACGTGAATATAGGTTGAATCAAAAAGATCTTTTCCGCGCGTGACCAGGGTTATCCCCTGCGCCGCATCGTCGACGACGACGGCCAGATGATAAGACGTTCCCATGCCGCGCCGCGACAGGATCACATCCCCGATCCCTTCTTGAAACTGGTCTCGGGTCAGCAGGTGATCCTGGCCGGGCATGATTGCCTGATCCCGAAAGGCCACCCGGTCGATGCCCAAGGCGTCGAAGGCCCGCGCCACGTCCAGCCGGATCACGTCATCGGGTCCAGCATCGGCCATGCTGCGGCCCCGGCAGGTGCCGGGATAGACCAGCCCGTCGGGTCCGGCTGGTAGGGCGCCTTCTTGAGGGGCCAACAGCGCGGCGCGGATGTCGCCCCGGCGGCAGCGGCAGGGATAAGTCAGCGGCGCCAGCCGCGCCAGCGCCTCGTGATAGGCCGTCATCCGGTCGGATTGACGCATGACCGGCTGCGGCCATGTCAATCCCAGCCAGGCCAAATCGTCGTAAATCGCGGCCTCGTAATCCGCGCGGCAGCGGTCGCGGTCGATATCCTCGATCCGCAGCAGGAACTGGCCGGGACCGGCCGCCGCCTGCGCCACAAGCGCGGCATAGGCATGACCCAGATGCAGCAGCCCCGTGGGCGAGGGCGCGAAGCGGGTTACTGCGCCGCCAGCCATGCGCTGAAATCGTCCTTGGCGCGCTGCGTATAGGCGGGATAGCGGTCCTTGCGGCCCTTCCGGCCGCCGCGCGCTTCGTCCAGCGGTGGGAACAGGCCGAAGTTCACGTTCATCGGCTGGAAGGTCTTGGCCTCGGCCCCGCCGGTGATGTGGTTGACCAGGGCGCCCATGGCGGTGGTCGGCGCCGGGGGCGGCAGGTCGCGCCCAAGCGCCTGCGCCGCCGCCATCCGTCCGGCCAGCAGGCCCATCGCAGCGCTTTCGACATAGCCCTCGACCCCGGTGACCTGCCCGGCGAAGCGCAGGTTGGGACGCTGGCGCAGCCGCATCCGGTCGTCCAGCAGCGTGGGGGAATTGAGGAAGGAATTGCGGTGAATGCCCCCCAGCCGCGCGAAGCTGGCGTTTTCCAGGCCGGGAATCATGCGGAACACCTGGGTCTGCGCGCCGTATTTCATCTTGGTTTGGAAGCCGACGATATTATACAATGTCCCCAAGGCGTTATCGCGCCGAAGTTGAACCACTGCATAAGCTTTTTCATCGGGCTTATGGGCGTTGGTCAGACCCACCGGCTTCATCGGGCCATGGCGCAGCGTTTCGCGGCCACGTTCCGCCATCACCTCGATCGGCAGGCAGCCGTCGAAATAGCCGGCGGTCTCGCCCTCGTGGAACTCGGTCTTTTCGGCGGCCAGAAGGGCGTCGATGAACGCGTTGTATTGGTCGCGGGTCATCGGGCAGTTGATATAGGCGCGCCGTTCGGCCTCGGTCTCGCCCTTGTCATAGCGGCTTTGTTCCCAGGCCACCGTCATGTCGATGGTTTCCGCATGGACGATAGGGGCAATGGCGTCGAAGAACGCGAGCGACTCCGTGCCCGTCACCCCCCGGATCGACTGCGCCAGCCTGTCCGAGGTCAGCGGCCCGGTCGCCACGATCCAGTTGCCGTCGGACGGCAGGTCCGTCACCTCGCCCGGCACGATCGTGATCAGCGGTTCGGCCTGCAAGGCCTGGGTGACGGCCGCGGAAAAGGCCTCGCGGTCCACCGCAAGGGCGCCGCCCGCAGGCAGGCGGTGGCGGTCGGCCGTCGCCATGATCAAGCCGCCCGCCGCGCGCATTTCCCAATGCAACTGGCCGACCGCGTTCATCACGTCGTCGTCGGACCGGAAGCTGTTGGAGCAGACCATTTCCGCGCAATCGCCGGTCTTGTGGGCGAAGGTGCCCTTGGCGGGGCGCATCTCGTGCAGGATGACGGGCACGCCCGCGCGGGCGATCTGCCAGGCGGCCTCGGACCCGGCCAGGCCTGCGCCGATGATGTGGACTGGTTCCATGGCAACCTCCTGCAAGCGGGCTAGCAAAGCGGCCCGAAAATGGAAAGGGCGGCGCCAGCGGCACCGCCCCAGGATCGCGCGAGGCGGCCGGGATCACTCCTCGGCGGCGGCCTCGGCTTCTTCGTCGTCACCGCCCGAACGCAGCGCGGACGGCGCGGCGATGTTGGCGATCACGAAGTTGCGGTCGATGGTCGGCTTGACGCCATCGGGCAGTTTCACGTCGTTGATGTGGATCGTGTCGCCGACGTTCAGGCCTTCCAGATCGACGGTGATGTGATCCGGGATGTCGCCCGCCGTCACGACCAGTTCGACCTCGGGACGCACCGTCACCAGCGTGCCGCCGCGCTTCAGGCCGGGGCATTTGTCGTGGTTGATGAAATCCACGTGGATGAACAGGTTCACCTTCGACGTGCGGCGCAGGCGCATGAAGTCGATATGGATCGGCAGATCCTTCACCACGTCCTTCTGGACGCCGCGGCAGATGACGCGCACGTCTTCCTGGCCTTCGACCTTCAGGTTGAACAGGGTGGACATGAAACGGCCGGCGCGCAGTTGCGTCAGCAGCTTGTTGAAGTCGAACTGCACGTTGACCGGGTCTTTGTGGTCGCCGTAAACGACTCCGGGAACCTTACCGTCGCGGCGAGCTTGGCGGGCGGCCCCCTTGCCTGACCCCGCGCGTGGCTCGGCCACCAGATCAGGGATCTCTTTGGCCATGATATCTATCCTAACAGGTTGTGAACGCCGCCATCCTCCAAGGGTGCATGGCGACAGGGTGCGGCCTATACGGCAACCGGGGCGATTTGTGAAGCCCCCACGGGCTGCGGAATGTCGTATTCGTCCAGGAAGCCGCGCGGGATCATCACGTTGTCTGGGCCGATGTCCTTGACGTTGCGTTCGCCGCACAGCGCCATGCTGATGTCCATCTCCTTGCGGATGATCTCCAGCGCGCGGGTGACGCCCGCCTCGCCCATGGCGCCCAGCCCGTGCAGCCAGGCGCGGCCGATCCAGGTGGCATGCGCGCCAAGCGCCAGCGCCTTCAGCACGTCCTGGCCCGACCGGATGCCGCCGTCCATGTGGATTTCCACCCGGTCGCCCACCGCCTTGACGATATGCGGCAGCATGCGGATGGACGACAGCGCCCCGTCCAGTTGCCGCCCGCCGTGGTTGCTGACGATGATCGCGTCGGCCCCGAAATCGGCGGCGATGCGCGCGTCGTCGGGATCCAGCACGCCTTTCAGGATCAGCTTGCCGCCCCACAGGTCGCGGATCCGGGCGATCTTGTCCCAGTCCAGTTTTTCGTCGAACTGCTCGGCCGTCCAGCTCATCAGGCTGGAGGGGTCGGCGACCCCCTTGGCGTGGCCGACGATATTGCCGAAGAAACGCCGCTTGGTTTGCAGCATCCCCATGCCCCACCGCCAGCGGGTCGCCAGATCCAGCAGCGTGGGCAGGGTCAGCTTGGGCGGCGCGGACAGGCCGTTCTTCAGATCCTTGTGCCGCTGACCCAGGATTTGCAGATCCAGCGTCAGAACAAGCGCGCTGCACCCGGCCTTCTTCGCGCGTTCGATGATGGCCGCCAGGAAATCCTGGTCCTTCATCACATAAAGCTGGAACATGAAGGGCTTGGTCGTGTGTTCCGCCACATCTTCGATGGAACAGATCGACATGGTGGACAGGCAGAACGGCACCCCGAACTTTTCCGCCGCGCGGGCCGCGTGGATTTCGCCGTCCGCGTGCTGCATCCCGGTCAGGCCGACCGGGGCCAAGGCCACCGGCATCGCCACGGGCAGGCCCACGATGTCGGACGCGGTGCTGCGGTTCGACATGTCCACGGCCACCTTCTGGCGCAGCTTCAGCCGGGCGAAGTCGGTCGTGTTCTCGCGGAAGGTCTGTTCGGTATAGCTGCCCGATTCCGCATAGTCGTAGAACATTTTCGGCGTGCGGGCGCGGTGCATCCGCTTCAGATCTTCGATCGAGGTGACGACGGGCATGGCGCTCTCCGGCAGTTTGGTCAAAAATCTTTACCAGAGACGCGCGCCCTCGGCAATCAGTCCTGGGGACGCATCCGCGACAGGGCGTCCGGCTCGATCACCGGGCCACGTAAAGCGTCGGCCCGCTGTCGCAAGGCATCGGCACGCGCCTGCGCCTCGGCATCCACGGCGACGGACGAAGCGGCGTGCGGCGCGTGATCGGGAAGCGCCGGCTCGGCCAGGATCCGATCGGTGGGAAGCAGGCTGGGATAGGTGTCGGCTTCGCCGGTGCAGGCGGCAAGGGCCGCGACGCAGGTCAGGATCAGGGCATGTCTCATGGCGCCATGATTACGGCGGGCCGGGTCACGGGGCAACGGACTTTCCCGCCCGCGCGCCCCGCGCTACAAGGCGCCATGGCCCGCACCCAAGGTTCCCGCGCCGAGATCACCGGCCCCCTGATCCGCACCCATGCCCGCCGCCTGTTCGCGCGGCAGGGCTATGCCGCCGTGTCGATGCGCCAGATCGCGTCCGCCGTGGGGGTGCAGGCGGGGGCGCTGTACGCCTATACGCCCGACAAGCAGGCGCTGCTGTTCGACCTGTTGCAGGATCACATGGAACACCTGCTGGCCTCCTGGTCGGATATTCCGGGCGATCCGCTGTCCCGGCTGGAACATTTCGTGCGCTTCCATATCGACACCAGCCTGGACCACGCGGACGCGGTGTTCCTGGCCTATATGGAGCTGCGCAACCTCACCCCGGAAAACTTCGCTCGCATCGCCGCGCTGCGGGGGCGATACGAATCCGCCTTGGAGACGATCCTGCGCGACGGGGTGGCGGCGGGCGTCATGCGCATCGACGACCTGAAGCTGGCGACCATGGCGCTGATCGCGATGCTGACCGGCGTGACCAACTGGTATCGCGAAGGCGGCCGTCTGGACCGCCGCCGGATCGGCGACATCTACTGGGGCCTGGCGCGCGGCGCGGTCGGCGCGGATTGACCCCTGCTTCTTCTTTGCCCAAATACCCCTTTCCTTGACGCCTGCCACAGCGCGATAATCCCCCCATGAGTCTGCCCCCCGGCTTCCTTGACGAGATCCGCAACCGCGTTCCGATCAGCCGTGTGATCGGGAAGAAGGTGGTGTGGGATCTGCGCAAGTCGAACCAGGCGCGGGGCGACTGGTGGGCGCCATGTCCGTTCCACCAGGAAAAATCTGCCAGTTTCCACTGCGACGACCAGAAGGGCTATTATTACTGCTTCGGCTGCCACGCCAAGGGCGACGCGATCAGCTTCCTGCGCGAGGCCGACGGGATGGAGTTCATGGAGGCGGTGAAACTGCTGGCGGCCGAGGCGGGGCTGACCAATCCCGAACCCGACCCTCGCGCCCGCGAACGCACCGACCGCCGCACCCGCCTGCTGGAGGTGACCGAGGCCGCCTGCCGCTGGTTCCGCCTGCAACTGCAAACCGGCGGCGCGGCCGAGGCGCGCGATTACCTGGTCCGGCGCGGGCTGGATCAAGCGGCGCTCGATCGGTTCGAGATCGGCTTTGCCCCCGACAGCCGCACCGCCCTGACCGGCGCCCTGCGCGACAAGGGCTTCGACGACGCGCTGATCGTCGAATCGGGCATGGCGGCCCGGCCCGACAAGGGCGGCGCGCCCTATGACCGCTTTCGGGGCCGGATCATCTTTCCGATCCGCGACGGGCAGGGGCGCTGCATCGGCTTCGGCGGGCGGGCGATGGATCCGAACGCGCGGGCCAAGTACCTTAACAGCCCGGAAACGCCGCTGTTCGACAAGGGCCGCAATCTCTACAACCTCGGTCCCGCGCGCGCCGCCGTCGCCAAGGGCCAGCGGCTGGTCGTGGCCGAGGGTTACATGGACGTGATCGCCCTGGCCCGCGCCGGGTTCGAGGGCGCCGTGGCCCCCCTGGGCACCGCCATCACCGAGGACCAGCTGCGCCTGATGTGGCGCGTCAGCCCCGAACCTGTGATCGCGCTGGACGGCGACGCGGCGGGACAGCGCGCGGCGCAGCGGCTGATCGACCTAGCCCTGCCGATGACCGGACCGGGCCAGGCGTTGCGCTTCGTCATCCTGCCCCCCGGCCAGGATCCCGACGACCTGATCAAGGCCGCCGGACCCGGCGCCATGGGGGCGCTGCTGGATCAGGCCCGCCCGCTGGTCGATCTGCTGTGGTCGCGCGAAACCGGAGGTCAGGTCTTCGACAGCCCCGAACGCAAGGCGGCCCTGGACAAGCGGCTGGCCGATGCCGTCGCGCGGATCCCCGACGAACGGACCCGCGCCCATTATGCCGAGGAGTTGCGCCGCAAGCGGTGGGATCTTTTCGGGGGATCCCGGCGCGGCGACTGGAAGCCGGGAAAGCGCGGGGGGGCCGCCAAGGCGGGTCGCCCCATCTTGCCGGTTCCCGCCACCGCAAGCGATCCCCAGGCCGCGGGCACCCTGCTGGAAGGGGCCAGCCTGCTGATCTGCGCCCTGCGTCCCGAACTGATCGCGCAAGAGGAAACGCGCCTGGAACGCCTGACACCCGCAGATCCCGACCGCGCCGCCCTGCTGTTCGATCTGCTGGGCCAGACGCAAAGCCCGGCCGGGGCGCGCGGGCTTGAAACGTTGCGCCGCGACGCCCATCTGGGCCTGACCCCGGCCCTCATCGACGCGCAGGATACCGAAACCGTCGCAGCAATTCTGACCAACCTTCTGGACCGGCTGGAAGCACAGCGCGCGATCGGCGCCGAACTGGCCCGCGCCGAGGCCGAGATCCAGGGAGAGGCGGATGAGGGCCTGACCTGGCGCATGCAGCAGATCGCCCGCGCCCGCCACCGTGCCGAACGCCCCGAACTGGAGGGCGGCACGGATTTGAACGAGGATCGCGAGGCCTTGTCGGCCCAGCTTTCCCAGTTCATCGACGGTCAGATCTGGCGCAAGCCGCCGCGCCGCTGACCATTGCAGGTGATTCGCAGGCAACGCGAATCAGCCGCGTCGCGCGCCCTTTGATTCGGGGGTGCGGCGCGCTAGATGTAGAGCAGATTTCAGTGATTCGCCCCGCCTGCGAATCACCGCCTGAGCAAGGGAGCCGTTCATGGCCGCCAAGGACGACGATCACGACAAGACCGACAAGGACGACAACGCCCATTCGCTGGACATGAGCCAGGCCGCCGTCAAGCGCATGATCGCCGAGGCGCGCGAACGCGGCTATATCACCTATGACCAGCTGAACGCCGCGCTGCCGCCCGAACACGCCTCGTCCGAGCAGATCGAGGATGTGATGTCGATGCTGTCCGAAATGGGCATCAACGTGATCGAGGACGAAGACGGCGCCGAGGAACCCGAGGGCGGCGCGGTCGCCGTGGTCGGATCGACCTCGCGCGAAGTCGCGGTCGCCACCTCGGAAACGGAAAAGCTGGACCGCACCGACGATCCCGTCCGCATGTATCTGCGCGAGATGGGGTCGGTCGAACTGCTGAGCCGCGAGGGCGAGATCGCCATCGCCAAGCGGATCGAGGCGGGCCGCAACACCATGATCGCGGGCCTGTGCGAAAGCCCGCTGACCTTCAAGGCCATCACCATGTGGCGCGAGGAGCTTCTGGACGAGGAGATCCTGCTGCGCGACGTGATCGACCTGGAAACCACCTTCGGCCAGTCGCTGGAGGACGAGGACGGCGCCGAAGAGGAACTGTCCGAGGAAGCCGCCCCGGCCGAGACCGCGCAGAAGCGCGAGGAACTGGATGCCGACGGCAATCCCATCCTGAACGAAGAGGACGAGGACGAGGACGAAGGCGCCAACCTGTCGCTGGCGGCGATGGAGGCCAGCCTCAAGCCCAAGGTTCTGGAAACGCTGGAACTGATTGCGCGTGATTACGAAGCGTTGGCCGCGATGCAGGATCAGCGGATGTCGGCGACCCTGAACGAGGACAACAGCTTCTCGGCCAGTGCGGAAAGCGACTATCAGGTGTTGCGGTCGCGCATCGTGGGCTTGGTCAACGAACTGCACCTGAACAGCAGCCGCATCGAGGCCCTGGTCGATCAGCTTTACGGCATCAACCGCCGGATCGTCACCATCGACAGCGGCATGGTCAAGCTGGCGGACGCCGCGCGGATCAACCGCCGCGAATTCATCGACGCCTATCGCGGCACCGAACTGGATCCGGCCTGGGTGGACCGCATGTCCCAGCAATCGGGGCGTGGTTGGCAGGCACTGTTCGAACGCTCGCGCGACAAGGTGGAAGACCTGCGCAACGAAATGGCGCAGGTGGGCCAATATGTCGGCGTCGACATCGAGGAATTCCGCCGTATCGTCAGCCAGGTCCAGCGGGGTGAAAAGGAAGCCCGTCAGGCCAAGAAGGAAATGGTCGAGGCGAACCTGCGGCTGGTCATCAGCATCGCCAAGAAATACACGAACAGGGGCCTGCAATTCCTTGATCTCATTCAGGAAGGCAATATCGGTCTGATGAAGGCCGTGGACAAGTTCGAATATCGGCGCGGCTACAAGTTCAGCACCTATGCGACCTGGTGGATCCGGCAGGCGATCACCCGGTCCATCGCCGACCAGGCCCGCACGATCCGCATCCCGGTCCACATGATCGAGACGATCAACAAGCTGGTCCGCACCGGCCGCCAGATGCTGCACGAGATCGGCCGGGAGCCCACCCCGGAAGAACTGGCCGAAAAGCTGCAAATGCCGCTGGAAAAGGTCCGCAAGGTGATGAAGATCGCCAAGGAGCCGATCAGCCTCGAAACCCCGATCGGGGACGAGGAGGACAGCCAGCTTGGCGATTTCATCGAGGACAAGAATGCCGTCCTGCCGCTGGACAGCGCCATTCAGGAAAACCTCAAGGAAACCACCACCCGCGTCCTGGCCAGCCTGACCCCGCGCGAGGAACGGGTGCTGCGGATGCGCTTCGGTATCGGGATGAACACCGACCACACGCTGGAAGAGGTCGGCCAGCAGTTCAGCGTGACCCGCGAACGGATCCGCCAGATCGAGGCCAAGGCGCTGCGCAAGCTGAAGCATCCCTCGCGCAGCCGCAAGCTGCGGTCCTTCCTGGATCAGTGATCCGCACCGACGGCCTTGCCCGTGCCGGGCGGGGCCATGTGCCGAACCGGCTTGCAAGTTCGGCACAAACCATGAACACTATCGCCAGTTGTTCGTGGAGAGCCGATGCCCAGCCTGCTTGAAGACCCCGACGCCCTTCGCATCCTGCTGATCGCGGCAGTTGCGATCCTGGCGATCCTGACGGTGCTTGCGACGGGTTGGGCCAAGGCGCGTCGGCTGGTGGAAAGCCGCGCCGCCGATCTGGAAGCGCAGCTTGCCGCCCTGGGCGAGGAAGCGCGCGCCCTGGCCCTGCGCGCCGGCCAGCACGAGGCCCGGCTGGACGGTCAGTCCGCCCGCCTGTCGGAACTGTCCGAGGAACGCGACGGTCTGGCCGACGCGCTGCATCAGGCCCGGCAAGCCCTGTCCGCATCCCGGACCGAACTGGCCGAGGCGCGGCTGCGGGCCGAAAAGGACGCCGAATCCGCGGCCCGCGAGATCCAGACGCTGCGGGAATTGCGCGCTGATATGACGGCGCAATTCAAGCTGCTGGCCGCGGAAACTCTGCGCGCCCAACAGGGGGACATGCAGAAGGCACAGGGCGAGCAATTGTCCGCGCTGTTGAATCCGTTCCGCGAACAGGTGCATCGCTTCCAGACCGAATTGCAGGCCAGAAACAAGGTCTTGGATGAAGAAGGTGCAAGACTGCGCGAACAGATCGCCTTTCTGCACCAGCGGTCCGAGGATATCTCTCGCGAGGCGGTGAATCTGACCCGCGCCTTGAAGGGCGACAAGCAGCGGCAGGGCGCCTGGGGCGAGATGGTGCTGGAACGCCTGCTGGAGGATTCGGGCCTGATCGCAGGCACGCATTACGACACCCAGTCCAGTTGGACCGACGACGACGGCAAGCGGTGGCGCCCGGATGTGGTGGTCAGGATGCCGCGCGCCAAGGTCATGGTGATCGACAGCAAGGTGTCGTTGAACGATTACGAAGCCTCGGTCAATGCCGAGGATCCGGCCGAGGCGCAGGCCGCGCTGCGCCGCCATGTCGCGGCCTTGCGCGCTCATGTCGTGACCCTGGGCGACAAGGGCTATCACCGGATGGACGACGGTTCGGTCGATTACGTCCTGATGTTCATCCCCATCGAAGGCGCCTTCTCCGAGGCGCTGCGCGCCGATCCGACGCTGGCCAGCTTCGCGATGGAGCGGCGGGTGGGCCTGACGACGCCCACCACCCTGATGCTGACGCTGCGCACCGTCGAGCATATCTGGGCCGTCGAGCGGCGCGAGGCCAACGCGACCGAGATCGCCAAGCGCGCGGGCCAGCTTTACGACAAGGTGGCCGGCTTCGTGGATTCGATGGAGGGCGTGGGCCGCGCCCTGGATCAGGCGGGGCGGGCGCATGGTCAGGCCATGGACCGGCTGTGCCGGGGATCCGGCAACGTGATCCGCCAGGTCGAGATCCTGCGCGAACTGGGCGCGCGCACCCAGAAGCGCATCGAGACCAGTCACGACGGCGACGACGGCTTTCGCCTGGAACCGCCCGAGGCCGCCGAATGAACCGCATCTTCACGATTTCGACGCGCGGTCCTGCCTGTCATGACTTCACCCGCGACGTGGCAGGGTGGCTGGCCGACCGGGGGGCAGGGGACGGGCTGCTGACCCTGATGGTGCGCCACACCTCTTGTTCGCTGCTGATCCAGGAAAATGCCGATCCCGATGTGCAGGTCGATCTGCTGGGCTGGCTGGACCGCATCGCCCCATCCGCCGATCACCCCTCGATGTCCTGGCTGCGTCATCGCGACGAAGGCCCCGACGACATGCCCGCCCATCTGAAGGCGGCGGTCCTGCCGGTCAGCTTGCAGATCCCCGTGGCAGACGGCCGGATGATGCTGGGAACGTGGCAGGGCCTCTATCTGGTCGAACACCGCCGCGCCCCGCACCGACGAGAGATCGCGGCCCTGTTCCAGCCCGCCTGACCCCGCGGCATTCCGGTCACAGACCAGCCGAAGAACATCTTGTGGCCTGTGGATAGTGCTACCCAATTCCTGCCGATCTTTTATACTGCTGGGGATTTTCAGGGCAAAGGGGACAACTGGATGCGCTGCCCGTTTTGCGGAAACGTCGATACGCAGGTCAAGGACTCGCGCCCGGCCGAGGATAACGTCGCCATCCGCCGCCGCCGGTTCTGCCCTGCCTGCGGGGGGCGCTTCACCACCTATGAGCGGGTGCAGCTGCGCGATCTGGTGGTCGTGAAGTCCAGCGGCCGGCGCGAGGATTTCGACCGCGACAAGATGGCCCGGTCGATCCGCATCGCGATGCAGAAACGCCCGGTCGAGCCGGAGCGGATCGAACAGATGATCAGCGGCATCGTGCGGCGGCTGGAAAGCACCGGCGAGACCGACATCCAGTCCAAGATGATCGGCGAGATCGTGATGGAGGCGCTGTCGCGCATCGACAACGTCGCCTATGTGCGCTTCGCCAGCGTCTACAAGAACTTCCAGGACGCCGACGATTTCGACAAGTTCGTGTCGGAACTGCGCCCCATGCCCGGCAACGACTGACCGTGCCGCAGCCCGACGACCTGCGCCACATGGCCCATGCGCTGCGGCTGGCGCGGCGGGGGCTGGGGAATGTCTGGCCCAATCCGGCGGTCGGCTGCGTGATCCTGCGCGACGGCCGCGTGGTAGGGCGGGGCTGGACCCAGCCGGGCGGGCGTCCCCACGCCGAACGGATGGCCCTGGATCAGGCCGGTCCCCTGGCGCGGGGCGCGACGGCCTATGTCACCCTTGAACCCTGCGCCCATCATGGCCGGACCCCCCCCTGTGCCGAGGGGCTGGCGGCGGCGGGGATCGCGCGGGTCGTGTCGGCGATGACCGATCCCGATCCGCGCGTGGCCGGGCGGGGGCATCGGATCCTGCGGGACGCCGGGATGGCCGTGACCGAGGGCGTCCGTCAGGCCGAGGCGCAGGAGTTGCAGGCCGGTTTCCTGTCCCGCATCCTGGCGGGGCGGCCCTTCGTGACGCTGAAGCTGGCGACCAGCTTTGACGGCCGCATCGCCACGGCTTCCGGCGAAAGCCAATGGATCACCGGCCCGCAGGCTCGGCTGCATGTCCATCTGCTGCGCGGCCAGCATGATGCGATCATGGTGGGCGGCAATACCGCCCGCGCCGATCGGCCGTCGCTCAATGTCCGTGGGATCGCCACGCCGCGGCAGCCGCTGCGGGTGGTCATGACCTCTCGCCCGATTGCCGATCTGCCGCCCGAAGGGCCGATGCACGGACCGATGATCCAGATCGACGCCCCGCCGCAAGACGCGCTGACCCGGCTTGCGCAGCACGGCATCACCCGTCTGTTCTGCGAGGGGGGCGGCGGGCTGGCCGCGTCGCTGCTGCGCGCGGGGCTGGTCGATCAGATCATCGGCTATACCGCCGGGGTGGTGCTGGGCGGCGACGGACGGGCTGCGGTAGGGACGCTGGACCTGGCCCGGCTGGCCGATGCGCCCAGGTTCCGACTGGCCGAAACCCGGCGGCTGGGGGCCGACCTGTTCCACCGCTGGACCGCCGAAAGGAGAGACGCATGAAAATCCGCGCCGCCGTGCTGACAGCCTCGCCCGCCGCCGCGCCCTTTGCGGAAAGCCGCCCCTTGCGGATCCGGGAACTGGACCTGGATCCCCCCGGTCCCGAGGAGGTTCTGGTCAGGATCGGCGCGGCGGGTCTGTGCCATTCCGATCTGTCGGTAATCAACGGCAATCGTCCGCGCCCTGTGCCGATGGTCCTGGGGCACGAGGCGGCGGGCACCGTGGTGCAAATCGGTGCGGCGATCCGCGATCTGGCGCCGGGTGACCGCGTGGTGATGACCTTCCAGCCGACCTGCGGCGCCTGCCTGCCCTGCGCGGAAGGGCGTCCCGCCCTGTGCATTCCGGGCGCCGAGGCGAACGGCAAGGGCGTGCTGATGTCCGGGACGATGCGGCTGCATGACGGGGGCAGCGACGTGCATCACCATTGCGGCGTGTCGGCCTATGCCGATCATGCGGTGGTGTCGCGCCATTCGGTGGTGCGGGTGGATGCGGACGACATCCCCTTTGCCGAACTGGCGCTGTTCGGCTGCGCGGTGCAGACGGGCGTCGGCGCGATCCTGAACACCTGCCGCGTTTAGCCCGGTCACAGCGTCGCCATCGTCGGTCTGGGCGGCGTGGGGCTGGCCGCGCTTCTGGGCGCCGTCGCGGCGGGCGCGACCGAGATCGTGGCGGTCGATCTGTCCGCCGACAAGCTGGCCTTGGCCCGAGACCTGGGCGCGACGCGCGTCTATGATGCCGCGGAACCAGGGGTCGCCGACCGGATCCGTGCGGAAACCGGCGGCGGCGTGGATCATGCGGTGGAACTGGCGGGCGCTGCCCCCGCCTTCGAGCTTGCCTACAAGATCACCCGGCGCGGCGGGCAGACGGTGACGGCGGGGCTTGCCGCGCCTACGGCCGAATTCCGCATCCCGGCCGTGAACATCGTGGCCGATGAACGAACCGTTAAGGGCAGCTATATGGGATCCTGCGTGCCGCAGCGCGACATTCCCCGCGTCATCCGCATGTATCGCGCGGGAATTCTGCCGGTGAACCGCCTGCTGACCCGTACTCTGACGCTGGACCGGATCAACGAAGGGTTCGACCTGCTGGACCGGGGCGAGGCGATCCGCCAGGTCGTCCTATTCGACTGACGGCCCGACCCAGGGTTCCAGGCGGGTGATGCCGGTGGCAGCCGCGCGGGCCAGCCCCGGATCCAGCGACATGCCGATATATTCGCCCCGGCGCCACAGCCCCGCCAGATCGTCGTAATGGCGCGACAGCGGGTGCCCGGACTGCCCGGTCGAGATGACGAAGACCGAACTGTCGGGATCGGCCAGATCATAGACGCCGCGATAGCCCGGACCCGTCGCGGCCTCGAACGGATCGGGACCGGCGCCCAGCATCCCCGTATGGGACACGGTGAAGGCGCCGCCGGAAATCGACTGCGACAGGTTCACGATCCAGCCAAGCGCCGGGATCCGGCCCAGGCCCGGATGGACATGGCGCGCCTGATGCGCGTCGCCCCACCGCCAGCTTGTCACGTCGGGACCGAAGCGCTGCGTCAAATCCAGGATCGCGCGGTCCAAGGCCTGCCGGGCGATGGTCGTGCAATCCTCGACCGGGGCGCTTTGCACGATGTCGCACCAGGCTGCTGCGCCGTTGCGGTTGCGAAAGACCGAATCGATGAAACCGGGATGCAGGCTGCGGATGTCGTCGGCAAGGGGGCCAAGCTCGTCCCGGATCAGGCGGTCTTGCAGCGCGGCCATCCAAGCGGAATAGATCAGCGGCTCGGGCAGATGCTCGCTCATGGCGCCGTCCCATTCGGCCAGCAGGTTCAGCGCGTCCTGACGCTGCCGGTCGGGCGTGCCGGGGGCGGCGGGTTCGCCCGTGAACCACAGATCGGCCCCGACCAGGGGCAGCAGCGCGCGCGCGGCGGGGCTGACGATATCCAGCTGGGCGGCGATGAAGCTGTCGCGGGAATGAACCTCTCGGTCGTTCAGCAGATGCGACAGCCGCGCGCGGCGCAGGGCCAGGGGGCCGCGTTCCTCGGTCGCGAGCGCCAGGTTGCCGGGGGTGGGGCTGTCTTGGGTGACGGGCACCAGCCCGGACCATTCGCCTTCGGGCAGCCAGCCCGGAACCGGCATCGCGCCCCCGGTCGGATGGTTGGCCGAGCGCTGCGGCAGCGCGCCGACCGTCACCTGTCGGATGCCGTCGGTATCGGCCAGCGTGACCGCCATCGCGGGTGCGACCACCCGGCCAAGCGCAGTGGCGGCGCTGTCGGCATCGGTGGCGCGCATCAGCCCGATCAGCGCCGACATGGTGGTGTCGGTGGCCGACAGCCCGGTCCATCGCAACGCGGGCACATATCCCAGCGGAGTGACATCGGCCAGCCCCGGATCCAGCAGCGGCACCAGGGGTCCGTTGCGGGTGCTGCGCAGAACGACGGCGCGCGCCGGTTCGTCCAGGACGCGGATCACCTCGCGCCGGGTGGCGAATTCGGTCCAGCCTTCCGCGCCGCGATAGCGGTCGGCCTGGCCGGGCTGGACCTCCTCGATGGCGATGTCCGCGTCGTCGACGGCGGCCGGGGCAATGCCCCATGCCAGTTGCGGATTGCGCCCGGAAAAGATCACTGGCAGCCCCGGTATCGTTGCCCCGATCACCCCGCCCGGCGTCAGTTGCAGCCGCGCCAGGTAATACAACGACGGCGCGATCAGCGGGCCTTGGGGATCGTTGGCCAGCAGCGCGCCGCCCGCCGCCGTGCGGTCGGCCCCGGCCGCGAAAGCATTGGCACCAAGTCCCTGGTTGGGGCGCAGGAACCCGGCGGCGTCGCGGGCCGGCGGATCACCCCGCCGCGCCTCGGGCGGGGCGAGGCGCGCGCCGGGGAACAGGTCGGCATAGCGGGGCAGGGCGGCGCTGCCTTCGCCCGTCAGCACCTCGGTTCCCCGGTCGGGCCAGGTCAGCGACAGGCGGGCGCGCAGGATCTCCTCGGCCGCCGAATTGCTGGTGGCGGCGGCCAGAAGCTTCAGGATCGCCAGCGAATCGGCGGGCTGCCAATAGGCGATCTCTTGGGGCAGGACGAAGAATTCCGGCGCGCCCCGGCCCAACGCGCCTTTGTTGATCTGCGCGATCCACTGGTTAACGCCCTCGGAATAGGCGCGCAGCGCGGCCTGGGTGGCCTGATCCTGGGATTCGACCGACGCGGCGGCGTTGCGATACAGTTCCAGCCGCCGCGCCAGGTCGTCGGCGGGGAAGGCGCCCGCGCCATAGACCTCGGACAGGCGGCCCTGGGCCGCGCGGCGCAGCAGCGTCATCTGGAACAGCCGGTCCTGGGCATGGGCCAGGCCCAGGGCGAAGAACACGTCCTCGTCCGTCTGGCCGAAGATATGGGGCACGTTCTCGGTGGTGCGCACGATCTCGACCGGGGCGGAAATGCCCTGGACGCGCAGCGTGGCGTTATAGTCGGGCAGCGACCGCACGGCGAAATACCAGGCCAGGATCGCCGCCACGACCAGCAGCACGATCAGCCCGACGGTCAGCCGCAGAAGCCAGCGGAAAAGGGTCAGCATGTCGGAAGATGATCCATGGGCTGGTCCGCTGCCTGTCCTTCGGGGGCCTGCGCGCTTGACCATGGCGCGCGGGAGTGTTGGGGTGCTGCATAATTCAGGCGCGGCGCCAGTTCAACGCACGGCTGCCCGCGTCATGTGCGACAATCGAGGGACGAATGGCTAAGCTGGCATTTCTGGGACTGGGCGTCATGGGCGCGCCGATGGCGGGGCATCTGAAGGCCGCAGGGCACGATGTGACGGTGTTCAACCGCACCCGTTCCAAGGCCGGCGACTGGGTGGCCCGGCATGGCGGCGCTTGGGCGGAAACCCCGCGCCAGGCGGCCGAGGGCGCGGAATTCGTGCTGTGCTGCGTGGGCAATGACGACGACCTGCGCCAGGTCTGCCTTGGTCCCGACGGCGCCTTCGCCGGGATGCAGCCGGGCGCGATCTTTGTCGATCACACCACGGTATCCGCCGCCGTGACCCGCGAACTGGCTCAGGCGGCGCGGGATATGGGGTTGGGCTATGTGGACGCGCCGGTATCGGGCGGGCAGGCGGGGGCCGAGAACGGCCAGCTTTCCGTCATGTGCGGCGGATCCGGGGCCGATTTCGATGCGGCCGCCCCGGTGATCGACGCCTATGCCCGGATCTGCCGCCGGATGGGCGATGTCGGCGCGGGCCAGATCACCAAGATGTGCAACCAGATCGCCATCGCCGGTCTGGTCCAGGCGCTGTCGGAATCGCTGGCCTTCGCCAAGAAGTCGGGGCTGGAGGTCGAAAAGGTGGTCGAGGTGATCAGCCAGGGCGCCGCCGGAAGCTGGCAGATGGCCAACCGCCACAAGACCATGGATGCGGGCCAGTTCGACCACGGTTTCGCGGTGGACTGGATGCGCAAGGATCTGGCGATCTGCCTGGCTGCCGCGGACGAGGTGGGCGCCTCGCTGCCCGTGACCGCCCTGGTCGATCAGTTCTACAAGGACGTGCAGCGGATGGGCGGGGGCCGCTGGGACACCTCGTCCCTGATCGCGCGGCTTGGCTAGGCGCGCTTCGACTCGAACCGTTTCAGGACGGGTTCCGCCCGGTCCAGGGCGCGGCGGATATGATCGGGAAAGCTGCCGGGCCTGATCGCCAGCGTCGCCGAATGGGCGGCGCAAACGGTGCGGGCGTCGCGCCATTCCTTCGCGATCTGCAAGGCCCAGGCGCGGAAATCCCGCGCCGCGCCGGGACGGTCCTGCAAGGCCTGGCCCAGGGTCGGGTGAAAGGTCAGGCGCGGCAGCCGCAGAAGCCGCCGCAGCAGGCCGGGGATCGGCAGGACGTTCAGCGTGTCGTCGACATGCAGGCTGCCGCTGGCCGGGTGATAGGCCAGCAGCGACCCCGCATGGACGCGCTCGTTCTGGCAGATATAGTCGATCCCCTCGGGCAGGGAAAAGCGCAGGTCGGGAAACCGGCCCGCGACCTGGGCGGATTCGACCGCGTCGGGCTGCCAGGGCAGGGCAGGCCATGTCCGGCGGTGGCGATCCGACCCGAACAGCAGCGCCTGGGGGAACATCCGGTGCATCGTCTCGCAATGGATCGTGTGGAACGGATGCAGGTTCAGAATCGCCCGCACCGCCCGCCCGTCGTCGGTCAGCGCCCTGACCTGTCGGGCGACCGTATCCCGCAATCCATAGGAATCGAGGAACAGGAAATCCCCCGACGACAGCCGCACCAGCGACGACTGCGTGCCGACATTCACCACGCCGCCGATCCGCAGCGTGCCGCGGATGTTCCAGAAGCCGTTGCCGAGGTCGATCACCCGATCCGCCATCACGCCCCCGGAGGATTGCCGCTGTCGCGGGCGGCGGACAATTCCAGACCTGCGGCCTTGCAGATCTGGCGCAGGGCGGGCTTCAACCCTTCCTCAAGCGTGGGGTGATAGAAAGGCACATCCAGAAGATCGCGCGCGGTGCTGCCGTTCATGATCGCCGCGACCAGCAGATGGGCCAGATGGTCGGCGCCGGGCACCGCAAGATCCGCGCCGATCAGCCTTCCCTGCGCATCGGCGCCCAGGCGCAGCATTCCCTGGTTGCCCGCCTCGATCCGCGCGCGGCCTTGGTCCGAATAGTCGGCAAAGCCGTTCAGCGCGCAGTCCTTCGGCCCCGCGCCGATGGCCGCGACCGGCGGGTCGGTGAAGGTGATCGTGAACAGGGGCGGACGGTCGGCTGGCGTCATGTCGGGATACCGCGCGGCATTCGCCCCGGCGATGGCGCCTTCCAGCGACGCCTCGTGCAGGACCGGGGCATCGGCATCGGCGTCGCCCGCGATGAAGATCGCCCGGCTGCCGCATTGCAGGGTCTTGCGGTCGAATTCCGGCACGCCCTTGTCGTCCGTCGCCAGCCCGGCCGCTTCCAGGTCCAGACCTTCCAGCTTGGGCGCGCGCCCCGTCGCCACCAGCACGCAGTCAAAGTCCTGATGCTGCCCGTCCCAGGACAGCCTGATCCCGTCGTCCTTCGCCTGCGGTTCCGGCGCGCAGCCCAGATGCAGCGCGACATCCCGACTGTAAACATCGCGAAACACCTCGTGGATCCGATCGCAGCGGATCTTGGCCAGCCGGTCGCCCTCGTCGAACAGCGCGACCCGCACCCGCAGCCGCGCGAAGGCCTGGGCCAGTTCCGCGCCCAGGGGACCGGCGCCGATCACAGCCATGCTGGCAGGCAGATCCTGCATCTCGAAGATCGTCTCGTTGGTCATCACCCGGGGGCCGAGATCGCGGTACGCGCGGGGAATCACTGGCCGGGATCCCGTGGCGATCACCACCGCGCGCGCCGCGACCTGCCTGCCGTCGCCCAGCTCCAGCCGGTCGGGGGCCGCGAAACGCGCCCGCGAATCGATGCGGATGCCGTCGGGGATGTCCTCGAAGCCCTTGCGCGTGGCCGCCGCGAAACGGTCGCGCTCGGCGCGCAGTCGCTGCATCACGCGGCTTCCATCCACCTGGGCCGCCGGAATGTCGATCCCCATCAGCCGCGCCTTGTCCAGATCGGCATGGGACCGGGCCGCAGCGATCAGCAGCTTCGACGGCATGCAGCCGGTCGTCGCGCACAACGTGCCGCCGAAACCGTCGTCGATCAACAGCGTGCGCGCGCCCGCCCGACGCGCGGCGCGTTCCGCCGCAAGCCCGGCCGTGCCCGCGCCGATGATCGCCACGTCGCAGGTCAGATCGGCACTGGTGTCGGTCATCGTCGTCTCTCGCTGGTGTCCGCAACAGAACCACGGACCGGGGCAGGGGTTCCGTCGCGGCTAGATCGCCTGCCGCGCCGCTGTCATTCCCGCCAGCCAGGCCTGGGCGGGATCGGCGCGTTCCGCGACCACGCCCTGCGCCGCCAAGGCGGCGTCATAACAGTCGGCAAGCCACCCGTCGCCCATGACCACCAGATTCTGGCCCAGCCACCAGGGCCGGGCGGCGGCCAGTTCGGCGCCGATCAGCAGTCCTGCGATCCGGGCCTTGGCGGTGGCCGGGCCGATCCGGCGCAAAGCAAGGTCGGCGCGGACCGACGACAGTTCGGCTGCCAGGGCCGCCGGGCGCGACATGGCCTGGGCAACGGCATCGACAAAGCCCGCATCGGCGGTCACGTCGTCCCGAGGGGTCAGGGCCGACAGGATCTCGGCCGTCAGGAAAGTGCGGAAGCTGACAACCTCGGACGCGCTGATCTGCACCCAGGCCGAGGGGCGGCCCGGCAGGCACAGCACGCCGTCGAAATCCGGCCGGGCGGCCAGCAGGCCCCCGATCCGGGGCACGGGGCCGACGATCAGATCAGCGGGGTGGTCTTGGACCAGGCCGGGCAGGGGGTGCAGGCGGATCTGCGGATCCAGGTCGCGGGCCGGTGCGGGCTGAACCGGACGGCAGGGAACGCGGATCGGATCGACCCCCGGCCAGCCCGAGGCGATCACCGTCAGAACCCGGCCCGGCGCCAGCATCGGCAGCAGCAGGCCACGCAGCGCGGCGGCCGGATCCTCGGTGCAGGGCGCGGCAAGGGTCTGGCCGTCGTGCCACAGCCGCAATTCTCCATCCGCCCATTCGACCGCCGCCCAATCCATCCGCGCCTCCATTCCGACGACGCGCAAAATGATGGTCCCGCCGCATCCTGTCCAGAGACGGCGCTTGAACCGCCGCGGGCATGGGCGTAACGACCCGTCATGCGGATACTTTTTCTTGGCGATGTGATGGGGCGGGCCGGGCGGCGCGCGATCGTAGAGCGGCTGGCCCCGCTGCGGGCGCGGCTTAAGGCCGACCTTGTGGTGGTGAATGCCGAAAACGCCAGCGGCGGGCGGGGCTGCACGGCGGGCCATGCGCAACTGCTGCTGGAATCGGGCGCGGATTGCCTGACGTTGGGCGACCACGCCTTCGACCAGAAGGACATGCTGGCCTTCATCGACCGCGAACCCCGTATCGTCCGTCCCCTGAATTTCGCGAAAGAGGCCCCCGGCCGGGGCAGCGCCATTATCAGCGATGCGCGCGGGCGCAAGCTGCTGGTCACGCAGGCCCTGGGGCAGGTGTTCATGTCGCGGCCCTATGACGACCCGTTCTCGGCCCTGGACGCTGTGCTGCGCGCCCATCCGCCGGGCGGCATGGTGCAGGCGTCGCTGGTCGACATCCATGCCGAGGCAACCAGCGAGAAGATGGCCACGGGCCATTTCTGCGACGGCCGCGCCAGCGCGGTGCTGGGCACCCATACCCATGTGCCGACCGCCGACGCCCAGATCCTGCCGCGCGGCACCGCGTTCCAGTCGGATGCCGGGATGTGCGGCGACTATGACAGCGTGATCGGCATGGACAAGACCGAACCGCTGCGCCGCTTCATCACCGGCATGACCCGCGACCGCTTCACCCCGGCGGAAGGCGAGGCGACGCTGTGCGGCGCCCTGATCGTCACCGACGACCGCACCGGCCGCGCCTCCGCCATCGACGCCGTGCGCGACGGCGGACGGCTGGCCCAGTCGCCCGCCGCATAGAAGCCCCCGTCCTGTAGAAGATCGTCGCTTGTGCTTGCGGTGGCAGGGAAAACAATTCTATCTCGCCCTTGGCGCCGCCGCTGACAGGCGCCCGGCGACAGGGGCCTCATGCTTGGATTTGACCTGACCGGAACGAACGCCTCGATCGCCATGCTGGTCATCGTGACGATCACCTTTGTCCAGTTCATCCGCGAAAAGCAGCCGCCCGAGGTCGTGGCCATCGGTTCCGCCGCCTCGATGCTGGTCCTGGGCCTGCTGCCCGCCGACGACGCGGCGGGCGTGCTGTCGAATTCCGCCCCCTGGACCATCGCCTTCATGTTCCTGATCATGGGCGGGCTGCTGCGCACCGGCGCGTTGGAGATGATGTCGCGCATCGTCACGGCGCGCGCGGCAACCAACCCCGCATTGACGGTCTGTGCGCTGTTCGGCTTCGTGATCGTGGCATCCGCCGTGATGAACAACACGCCCGTGGTGGCGGTGATGATCCCGATCTGCATCCAGCTTGCCCGGCGGCTGAACGTCTCTCCGTCCAAGCTGCTGATGCCGCTTAGCTATTTTACGATCATGGGGGGCATGATCACGCTGATCGGCACATCGACCAACCTGCTGGTCGACGGGGTGGCGCGCGAACAGGGGATGGAGCCGTTCACGATCTTCGAAATCGCCCCGGTCGGCATCGCCATCACCCTGGCGGGCATTGCCTATTTCGCGCTGCTGGGGCGCAAGCTGCTGCCCGACCGGACCTCTCTGGCGGGGTTTCTGGGCGCGCGGCGGGAGATGAAATATTTCACCGAACTGGCGATCCCGCAGGATTCGTCCCTGGTCGGCCAGAAGGCGGTCGAGGTGGCGCTGTTCAAGCGCGACGCGGTGCGGCTGATCGACGTGCTGCGCGGCGACGCATCGCTGCGCCGCGACCTGTCCAGCGTCGTGCTGGAACCCGGCGACCGCGTGGTGCTGCGGTCGGAAATGGTGGATCTGCTGGAGCTTCTGGGGAACAAGAACCTGCAAGCGGCGGACAAGCTCAGTTCGGTCGCGACGGATACGGTCGAGGTTCTGATTTCGCCCGGCGCGCATCTGATCGGACGGCGGCTTGGCGACATGCGCCTGCGCCGCCGCTATGGCATCTATGTCCTGGCGGCGCATCGGCGCGACCAGAACCTGGGACGCCAGCTTGACGACCTGGTCGTGCGCGTGGGCGATACGCTGCTGCTAGAGGGCGCGCCCGAGGATATCGCCCGGCTGGCCGCCGACATGGGGCTGGTCGACGTGTCCCGCCCCGCCGCCCGCGCCTATCGGCGGGAACGCGCGCCCATCGCCATCCTGTGCCTGCTGTCGGTGGTGACGCTGGCCGCCCTGGACGTGGCGCCGATCATGGTGCTGTCCTTCCTGGCGGCGGCGGTGATCCTGCTGACCCGCTGCATCGACGCCGAGGAAGCCTTCGGCTTCATCGACGCGCGGCTGATGGCGATGATCTTCGCCATGCTCGCGGTGGGCGAGGCGCTGGAACATACCGGCACGGTCGCGCTGATCGTGGATTTCGTCACCCCCTGGCTGCGCGACCTGCCGCCCTTCGCCACCCTGATCGCGATCTATTTCCTGGGTCTGGTGATGACCGAGATCCTGTCGAACAACGCGGTCGCCGTGCTGCTGACACCCATCGCCATCGCGCTGGCGCAGTCGCTGGGCCATGATCCGCGCGCCTATGTCGTGGCGGTGATGTTCTCGGCCACGGTGGCCTTTGCCACGCCCATCGGATACCAGACGCATATGATGGTCTACGGCCCCGGCGGCTATCGCTTCAGCGATTTCGTCCGTGTCGGCGTGCCGCTGGACATCATCTGCGGCATCGTCGCCTGCCTGGTGATCCCGCTGTTTTGGCCGCTTTGAGGCCGGATTAACCGGGCCTGCCCGTCCCGCAATGCTGCCATGCAGCATTGGGCGTTGTGCAATGCCGATGCGACGGCAATATGGACGGGCGGGGAGGAAGCATTTTGTGTTGCACGAAAGGGTTTCCACATGGCCAACACGACCATCGACACGCCGCGGGGCCTTTCCTGGGCCGTCCTGACCACTCCGCTTGCCGCCATCGGCCGATTCCTTGTGCTGATCGCCGAATCCAGTTCCCGCTACCGCGCGCTTGAGCGTCTGCGCCTGGTGAGCGACGCCCAGCTTGCCGCGCGCGGTCTGACCCGCGACGGCGAAATCCGCCGCATCATGGGTGTGTCGGCCATTCTCTAAGATGCGCCGCCGGATCCTTTGCGCAGCGCCCGCCCCCAGGGGGATCGGGCGCTTTCGCATTTACCGCGTGATGTCTTGCGAGGGATGGGCGGGCTGGACTAAAAGCGCGCCTATCCGGAATTTCTGAACTGCGAAGGACGACCGATCATGGCAGGCCATTCCAAATGGGCCAATATCCAGCATCGCAAGGGGCGTCAGGACGCCGCGCGATCCAAGCTGTTTTCCAAGCTGGCCAAGGAAATCACCGTTGCCGCCAAGATGGGCGATCCCGATCCCGACAAGAACCCCCGCCTGCGCCTGGCAGTGAAAGAGGCCAAGTCGAATTCCTGCCCCAAGGACGTGATCGACCGCGCCATCAAGAAGGCCAGCGGCGGCGACGCCGAGAACTATGAGGAGATCCGCTACGAGGGCTATGGCCCGAACGGCATCGCCCTGGTGGTCGAGGCAATGACCGACAACCGCAACCGCACCGCCTCGAACGTGCGCAGCTATTTCACCAAGGCGGGCGGCGACCTGGGCCAGACGGGTTCGGTCAGCTTCATGTTCGACCGGGTGGGAGAGATCATGTATCCCCTGTCGGCGGGCGATTCCGACGCGGTGATGGAGGCCGCCATCGAGGCGGGGGCCGACGACGTGGAAACCGACGAGGAAGGCCACTGGATCTATTGCGCCGACACCGCCCTGAACGAGGTGTCGACCGCGCTGGAGACAACCTTGGGCGAATCCCAGACCGCGAAGCTGATCTGGAAGCCCCAGTCCCCGACCGAGATCACCGATCTGGAAACGGCGCAGAAGCTGATGAAGCTGATCGACGCCTTGGAAGACGACGACGACGTGCAGAACGTCACCGGCAATTTCGACCTGACCGAGGCGGTCGCCGCGCAATTATAGGGGGGCGACTGGACGCGCTAGCCCAAATGCGACAATGGTTGCCGGGAGAGTTTCTCGCGTCTGTGGCCGCGGCCGAGCAGGTTGGCCTTGAACACCTCGGCAGGGGTGCGGAAGCCCAGGCACTTGCGCGGCGTGGCATTCAGGCCCGCGCAGAGTTGACGGAGTTCCTCCTGAGGAAGCGTGTTCGGATCAGTGTCGCGACAGAGCCAGCGTCTGAGCCGTTTGTTGGCGTTCTCCACGGCACATTTCTGCCAGGGTGACTGCGCCTCACAAAACCATGTCTGCGTGCCCACCTCGGCTTGCAGACGGGGCCAGTCGATGAATTCCGATCCGCGGTCGAAGGTGATGGACCGGCAGGCATGTCGGGGCAGGGGCGTCAGGGCTTGAGCGATCTGCGCCATGATCGGCTTGGTGCGCTTCTCGGCGTTCTTCAGCGCGACCAGGAAGCGGCTGGTGCGCTCGATCATCGTGGTGACATTGGCAGGGCCGTACTTCTGCCGGAACAGCACCAGATCGTTCGACAGGCTTTCGCCGCGCCATCAGGCGCGACGGTCCTGTCTCACCCCAGTGACCGAACTGCTTGCGATGCGCGATGACGTCCGGGCGGAACAAAATGCTGAGTTCCGGTGCGAATTTCGGCGGCGGTCGTTTGCGCGGCCGGTAACCCCGGCGACGTCGGCGCCCGGAGGGCAGGTGGCGCCACAACTCAGCCCGGCGACCCTCCTCGGAATAGATGTGGCAATAGATGGTCTCCTGGCAGACCCGGCGCGGGGCACCTTCATAGCGCATCCGGCCGGCGATCTGCTCGGGGGTCCAGCCAGAGCGGAGACAACGCTCGACCTGGTCACGCAGCCCGGGATCCCGCACCAGCTTGCGCTGCCGGGTCCGTCTTCCATCCGAATAGCTTTGCGCCACAACGCACCAGTAGCCGCTGAGCTTTGGAATCTCGCTGTCGTGGAAATGATTGCGGCGCAGCTCGCGGAAGATCGTCGAGCGGTGCCGGCCAAGCCTGCGCGCCATCTCGTCAGGGCTCAGCCTCATCTGCCGCCAGCGTTCAATCTTGCGGCGTTCCGAAAGGGAAAGGTGGGAAAACCGAACCTTCATTCCTATGATCCTTTCATGGCTCAACCCATTGTTGAGCACAGAAAGTCGCATTTCAGGATAGCGCGTGCCCTCCTGCAGGCTCCATTCTGAATGCACCAGTCCTGCGGGGCAGGGTTTGTCATGGTGCCTCCAGTCTTATCAGTTCATCTCGAAACGCTTCGATGGGTGTCCGGTAGCCCAGGCACTTCCGGGGCGTGGCGTTCAGGCGCTGACACATCATTCTCATCGAACGAGGCGTCAGCTGCAACACAGCGGTGTCTCGGGGCAGGTAGCGACGGAGCCGCCTGTTCATGTTCTCGACCGAGCCTTTTTGCCAAGGCGCCTGCGGATCGCAGAACCACGCCTTCGTGCCCATGCCACTCTCCAGCTCGCGCCAGGCCACGAACTCCAGGCCGCGGTCAAAGGTGATCGAGCGCCGCGCCTCGGCGGGCAGGGGTGACATCTCATGAATCAGACGGTTCATGAGGGGCCGA